>JBJEDL010000044.1:0-12502 GCA_051872035.1 Lepagella sp. | reverse complement strand
AACCACCCGAAGACAAACTGCCTTCGGCGCGATCGGCAGCGGGTGTATCCCTGTTGGTTGAGAGTTCTCGGGATTGGTCTTTTCTGTTCATAGAAAGTTTGTCTTTGGGTGATACTGTCTTTTGATCATAGAGGAGAGAGGGAGGTGGGGATTAGAAGGCGGAGCCGTAGTTGGCTCGGTCGAGGCTTCTGTAGCCTATGGCTTCGGCGAGGTGGGCTATGGTGATGGGGAGGTCGGCGGCTTGCGCCGGGGTGTAGAGGGGGGCGCCGGCGTCGTCGCGACGGGTGGCGTAGTCAAGGTCGGCGATGGTGCGCGCTACGCGCAGGATGCGGTCGAAGGCTCGCGCCGACATGTTGAGCCGAGTCATCCTCTCTTTGAGCTTTTCCATGCCGGCTTCGTCGGGCCAGGCATAATGATGGATTAAGGCGGAGTTCATCTGCGCGTTGCAGTGGATGCCGGAGATGCCGGCATAGCGTGCCTGCTGCACGGCTCTCGCCGCCACAACACGGCTTCTGATCTCACTGCTCGATTCGGCAGGCTGCCTATTCGCCATGTCGTCGAAGTCGACCGGCTCTATCTCGATCTGCAAGTCGATACGGTCGAGGAGCGGTCCGGAGATCTTGTTCATATATTTTTGCACCTGTCCGGGCATGCATGTGCAGCGCTTGGTGGGGTGGCCGTAATAGCCACAGGGACAGGGGTTCATCGACGCTACAAGCATGAACGATGCGGGGTAATTGACAGTATATTTGGCACGCGACACGGTGATGACGCGGTCTTCGATGGGCTGACGCAACACTTCCAAGACTTGCCGAGGGAATTCCGGGAACTCGTCGAGGAAGAGGACACCATTGTTGGCTAAGGAGATCTCGCCGGGCATGGGGTTGGCCCCGCCGCCGACGAGTGCTACGGGCGACACGGTGTGGTGGGGCGTGCGGAAGGGACGCTGGGTCATAAGCATCGATCCTCGGGAGAGCTTGCCGGCTACGGAGTGAATCTTGGTGGTTTCGAGGGCTTCCGCCATGCTCAGAGGGGGGAGGATGGATGGCAAACGCTTAGCCATCATCGACTTGCCGGCACCGGGAGGACCCACCATCAGCAGGTTGTGTCCTCCGGCACAAGCCACTTCGAAGGCACGCTTCACGGTCTCTTGCCCCTTGACTTCGGCGAAATCATAGTCGAACTTATTGACTGCTTCGGCGAAGAGGGCGCGAGTGTTGATGACCGTGGGCTGGATGAGGTCGGAACCGGTGACTATCTGCACTACTTGGGTAAGATTCTGAGCGCCAAAGACTTCGATATTGTTGACGACAGCGGCCTCGGTGACATTAGCTTCGGGCACGATGAGACGTTTGAAACCCATCTCGCGTGCCTTGACAGCGATGGGGAGGGCGCCCTTGACGGGGAGGAGCGAGCCGTCGAGGCTGAGCTCTCCGGTGATCATATACTCCTCGAGGTTAGGACATTGGATAGATCCGCCGGCGGTGAGCAGGCCTATGGCTATGGGTAGGTCGAACGACGCCCCCTCCTTCTTGACATCGGCAGGGGCGAGGTTGACCGTGGTGCGATAGTGAGGGAAGGCGAAGTTGGATTGCTTCAGCGCCGACTGGATGCGGAGGTAACTCTCCTTGACGGCGGTATCCGCCATGCCGACGATGTTGAACTGAGCACCACGCTCCATGACTGTCTCGATGGTGACAGGGAAGGCATCGATGCCATATATAGCAGCTGTATAGACCTTGGTAAGCATTTCTGAGAATTGGTTGATTAGGAGATAGGAATGAGGAGATAGGAATTGGGTCGGCGATGGGAGAGTATCCTGTATTATTGTTTAGGCAGTAGCGAACGGAATGACTCGATAGCGCGGTCGGTGTCAGATCCGGAATAGATGGCCTTCGCCTTAGGGTCGATGACAATGAAATAAGGGATCCTCCGGACACCGAGTTGCTTGATTTGTGGGTCGGAGAGCCCGAGGGGGACCCATGCCTGCACTGAGGCTTGGAGCGAATCGACATTTACGCTATGCCATCGGGTCATCGAATCGGGCTCGAACGAGATATTGGCGATGATTCGCGAGGCGGAATCGCCCGAAGACCGGGAGAGTTGGCGCAGTTTGGCGATATCATTGCGGTATGGCTGAAGAGAGGCCTTGCCGAAATATAGGAGAGTGGGGACACGACCCGGGGTGATGGTGTCGCATCCGGTGGCAACGGTGGCGAAAATGAGCGACTTGGGGATGGCGGGGGCGGAGATGTCGTCGGCAGGCATATCATTACGGGCCATCATATCGATCCACTTACGGTCGGCGGCATCATCGCGGAGCGACTTCATCAGGGCTGAGAAGCGCTCCGGGTCATATCCGCGGTCGTAATAAGCCATAAGGATGATGGTGGCGGCGGGGGCGTCGGGGTGTGAAGTGACGAAAGAGTCGACTGCGCGGCAAAGGGGTGCGATGTCAGCCTCACGCCCGGAGCGCGCCTTGACGATGACGTTGCGGTTTTCAGTGCGCCACTCGTCGAGTTGGCGGGTGAGTTTATTTCCCTCGACATGCCAGGCGGCGGGGTCGGAGCCATCGCCGGAGATGGTGAAATTGTCGCCTCGCTCCACATATAGATATAACCCCTGCGCGGCATTGGATGTGCGGCAGAGGTATACGATACATGGGTTATAGACCATGCCGGTGAGGTGGGCTTTACCCTGCTGGATATTGACCACATTCTCGACAATCCAGCCTTTTTGCGGGTCGGAGGCATAGTATACGGCGCGATAAGTGCCATCGGCCGATGGTGAGAGCTGGAACTCGACATCAAACTCATTCTTGCTGCAAGAGGAGAGGGTCACAGCCAAGAAGAGGATGAAGAGAGAGAGGATGGAGGAGAAAGAGACAGCTCTATGACGGCAGCACCGGGTGGCGCGGTTAGAAGATCTGATAATGAGCATCTTAGATATACTTTTCGCCGAAATGAGCACGGACATCGTTGACGACTTGGCGTATCTTCTGCTCCTCGCTGAGGGGATAGATCAGGAGGGCATTATCGCGGTCGGCGACGATGAAATCTTTAAGTCCGGAGGCGACGATGATCTTGTCGCCACCGGCGGCGAAGAGAGTGCCTTCGCATCCATGGGCTATTACCTTGCAATTTTGGGTGACATTGCGGTCGACATTCTTGGGAGAGCAGTCGTAGAGAGCATTCCAGGTGCCGAGATCGCTCCAACCGAGGTCGGCGGGGAGTACGAACACATTGTCGGCCTTCTCCATGATGGCATAGTCGATGGAGATAGAGGGGGCGTTGGAGAAGACCTCATCGATGAATGACATCTCCTCCGGGGTTCCGAAGAAACGGGTGCCGGGGTCGAATATGCAGGCTGTTTCGCGGTCGTAGCGTTGGAAGGCGCGGAGGATAGCCTCGGCGGTCCAGATGAACATTCCGCTATTCCAGTAGAACTCGCCGGTGCTGAGGAACACCTGCGCCATTTCGAGGTTTGGCTTTTCGGTGAAAGACTTTACCTTCATGAGTTCGCAGTGGGCATCATCCACCGGCTCACCGCGTTGTATATAACCATATCCGGTGTGAGGGGATGTGGGCTTGATTCCGATGGTGAGGAGTGCATCATGATGCTCTACGAAGTCGAGTCCATGACGTATGGTCTGGTGGAAATCAGCCTCGCGGAGGATCAGATGGTCGGAGGGGAGAGTCACGATCGAGGCTTGCGGATCGATGGCATAGATATGATGGGCAGCCCAGCAGACGCAAGGGGCGGTGTTGCGGCGAGCCGGCTCGAGGAGGATGTTGCTCTCCTTGACGTCGGGGAGCTGCTGCCGGATGATATCGTAATATGCGCTATTGGTCACTAAGATGATGTGATCGGGGTCGGTGATAGGTAGCATGCGGTCGTAGGTGAGCTGCAAGAGACTCCGGCCGGTGCCGAAGAAATCGAGGAACTGCTTGGGCATGCCACTGCGGCTGAAGGGCCAGAAACGGGAGCCGACGCCGCCACACATTATCACACAATAACGATGATTCTTCAGATCTTGTTCTGCGTTCATGTTCATATTAGCTTGATGTTATAATCTAAACAAGGGAAGAGACCATTTGGTTCGGGGGGATCGCATCATGAGTCACCGGGGATTAGAAGTCATATTCGGCTACGGTGCGGAACTGGTGTTTGACACCCTCCACGACATTGAGCATATAGTCGCCGAGTTTCTCAGCCTCGCCGATCAGATCCATGAAGAAGATACCCTCTTGATAGTCGTAGACCTTGTTGTTGATGTTATAGATATTACCATCGCGGAGTTTATTGCGAAGGTTGTTGATTTCACGTTCTTTGTTATAAGCCTCTACCACCTTGGAGTTCTCGGGGTTCTCGAGTTCTTCGAGCAGAGAGAGCATATTCTTCATGGCTCCGTCGACGAGTTGATACATTTGGTCGATCTCCTTTAGGACATTGTCGTGGAACTCGACATGAATCTGATTCTTACGGTTGAGAGTCTTGGCGACGTTGAAGCAACCGTCGGCTATCGACTCAATCTCGCTGACTATGCGGAGCATGCCGGATATGCGCATCTTGGACTCAGGGCTCAGTTTGCCTTCTGCCACACAGTTGAGGAATGTTCCGATCTCGATCTCCATTCGGTCGGATATTTCTTCATACTTCTCGAGGCGATTGAATGTGGATTGATACTCCTCATCGTTGTCTTTAAGATGGATCATCTTACGCGCCATGCCGAGCATGCGGTCGACACGCTGGCCATATACGAAGATCTCCTTCTGGGCCTGAGTGATGTTGAGCTCGGAAGCGGAGAGAAGACCGCGGCCGATATATTTGAGCACGAACTCCTCCTCTTCCTCCTTATGACGAGTAGGCATGATCCAGCATACGATCTTGACATAAAGTTTGGTAAACCAGATCATCACCATGAGGTTGAGGGTATTGAACACGGTGGGGAAAATAGCCAAGCCGAGGCCGACACATTTCTGGGCGTGAGGAGTCATGGCGCCGTCGGGGGTGAAGAAGAGAGCGTTCTTGACGGATTCTTTGGCGGCGGCATCGACAGCCAGAGGGTTCTGCCCCATCACCAAGTCGGTGATGCTACCCACCAAAGAAACGAAAGGCATAAAGCAGCATAGCACCACCAAGGAACCGAGCACGTTGAAGAGCACATGGCCCATCGCCGTGCGCTTGGCGGCAAGATTACCACTTAGCGAGGCGAGCACCGGAGTGATGGTCGTACCGATGTTACCACCCAAGATGATGGCGCAGCCGAGGGTGAAGGAAATCCATCCCTGCGAGCACATAATCAGGGTGATGGCAAAGGTGGCGGCTGAACTCTGGGCTATCATGGTGAAGACGATGCCGAGGAAGAAGAATATCAGCACGGACATCGCACCCATAGTGGTGTAATTGGTGACGAAACGAAGCATCTCGGGGTTCTCTTGCAGATTGGGCACGTATGTGCTGATCATATCGAGACCCATGAAGAGGAGGCAGAAGCCAATCAGGAACTCGCCGAGCGACTTATATGTGCTCTTCTTCATAAACATCATCGGCACGCCGACGGCGAGCAGCGGGATGCTGAGGGCCGAGATATCGACTTCGAGCGAGAAGGCGGAGATAATCCAGGTCGTGACGGTCGTACCGACATTAGCGCCGAAAATCACCGACATAGCTTGCGCCAGACTCATCAAGCCGGCATTCACGAAGCTGACCACCATCACGGTCGAGGCACTCGAACTTTGAATTAACGCAGTAATCAGAATACCGGTGAATACGCCGGTAACACGATTGCGCGACATGATTCCCAGTATGTTGCGCAATCTGTCGCCTGCAACTTTCTGTAAGCCGTCGCTCATCACCTTCATACCATAAAGGAAGAGACACACGGCGCCAAGCAGGCAGATAAAATCTAATAAACTATACATCGAAAAGTAAAGACATTAGGCTCCATCAACTCCCGAAATCGAAAAAAAGACCCGGATTTGATGAGAAGTTGTAAATTTGTGCAAAGATAATAATATTTTTGTTTATCTTTTTGTTTATCTTTGTAAATAAATAAAAAAATCATGGAAACGAGTATAGTCTTTCCCTTCGACAAGGATATCGTGGACACACGCGACACATCGGGTATCCACCCTTTCAGCATCTATAACTCTACGACGTCGCGACGTCGCGAATTGTGGGGGATAGTGGCGATGGGTCTTGGTAATGAGATTGGTTTTCAGGGAGATATGCCATGGCATCTGCCGGAAGATCTTCGTCATTTCAAGGATGTGACGATGGGCCATCCGATAGTGATGGGTCGCGCCACCTGGCAGTCGTTGCCTCGCAAGCCGTTGCCGGGTCGAGTTAATATCGTGCTGACTCGCCGTCCGGGATATGATGCGCCTGGGGCGGAGGTGGCAGGGTCGCTTGCCGAGGCGCTGGCGTTGGCTCCGCCTCCGGAGGTGCCGATAGTCATCGGGGGCGGGCAGATTTATGCCGAAGCGATGCCCCTTCTCACTCGCCTCTATGTGACTCGCATAGAGTCGCATTTCGAAGGGGCGGATACATTCTTCCCGGAGATCGACCCGGCGGTGTGGCATCGGGTCGAGGAGTCGGAAATCATGCTCTCCAAGAGTGGACTGAGTTATCGCTTCGAACGATACGACCGCCACGAACCATAGGAGGATGACACATCACGACAACAGATAGCAGAGCGCAATATGAAGGTAGTAATTATCAATAAGTCAGATTCGATAGGGGGCGCGGCGATAGTGAGCCGACGCCTTATGGAGGCGTTGCGCCGTGAGGGTGTCGATGCCGGGATGCTGGTGGTGGATCGACAGACCGATTCACCATGCGTACATCTTGCGTCGAGTCCGGCTGCCATCCGCGTTCCTTTCCTCGCGGAGCGCCTGAAGATCTTCATGGCCAATGGTTTCAATCGGCGGGATCTTTTTAAGGTCGACACGGCCTCCGACGGGTTGCCTCTCGATCGCCATCCACTGGTCAGGGAGGCTGATGTGATCTGTCTGAACTGGGTGAACCAGGGGATGCTCTCTCTGCGGGGATTGTCGCGACTTTTGAGCTTGGGCAAGCCGGTGGTATGGACCATGCATGATATGTGGAACATGACCGGCATCTGCCATCACGCCGGCGAGTGTCGGGGCTGGCAGTCGCAGTGTGGCGATTGCCCACTCTTGGGCTCGCGTGCCTCTAAGGGTGATCTCTCGGCTCGTGTGCATCGGCGCAAGACGAATATCTATCAGCGCGATCTGAAGGGGGAGGGGAGGTTGCATTTCGTGCCGGTGTCGAATTGGCTTGCTGATCATGCACGTCGGTCGTCGCTGATGGCTCAGATGCCGATCTCGGTGATAGCTAATGCCTTCCCGGTGCCGGATCGGATGCCTGAGCATATCGGCGGAGGGGATAAGTTTAACATCGTGATGGGCGCGGCGCGGCTTGATGATCCGGTCAAGGGGCTCCCTATCCTGGTGGAGGCGACTCGCATACTCGCAGAGCGATACCCGGAGGAGGCGATCGGTATGCGCCTCACCACCTTTGGCACGCTTCGCGATCCGGAAGCCCTCGACGGTGTGGCTATCGAGCATCGGCATTTAGGGCGTATCTCGGGAGAGGAGAATGTGAGAGATGTATATTGCCATGGCGATGCCGTGGTGTCGACATCGCTCTATGAGACGCTGCCCGGCACTCTGGTCGAAGGGCAGGTATATGGGTGTGTGCCGGTGTCATTCGGACGTGGCGGCCAGCGAGATATTGTCGACCATCTCTCCACCGGCTATATCGCCGAGTGGGATGACGACATCGCCCGAGCCGCTGGCAATATAGCCGCCGGACTGGTGGCGGCTCGACGCATGGCAGGCGAAGAGACTCGATGCCGGATGTATCAATCGGCGGCCGACCGATTCTCAGCGCCCGTGATTGCCCGGAAATATATCGACCTCTTCGAGCGATTGCTGAGGAAGTCGAAGAAGCAACTATAAGATAAGAAGAAAAATAGCCGATAGTAACGAAAACTTGAAATCTACAGAATATATGGAAACGAAGCAAATTATCACCGAAGTCAAGGTGTATCGATATGAGGAGCTTGGCGAGGAGGATCGCCTGCTGGTGGATAAAGCCAAGGAGATGACGAGCCGGAGTTATGCACCCTACTCAGAGTTTCATGTAGGGGCTGCTATCCTTATGGCTGATGGGAATATAGTGCTTGGGGCGAATCAGGAGAATGCTGCCTATCCGTCGGGCACATGTGCCGAGCGGACAGCATGCTATCATGCATCGGCATTATATCCCGGCGTTGCGATGAAGAAGATAGCCATCGCGGCATGGACTCGTGGAGATTTTCAGTCCGAACCGGTGAGCCCATGCGGAGCATGCCGTCAGGCGCTGCTCGAATATGAACATAAATATGGAGCGATGGAAGTGCTGTTATATGGCAAGGACAGAGTCTATGTCCTCCCCTCGATAGCCTCCCTCCTTCCCCTCTGCTTCGCCGAGTTCTGACTAATGGCGGGGGATGCCGACACTCCGACGCATATAGTCCGGATCACCTTCTTTGATATAAACAATATTTGGCAACTTTCTAATGAAGATAGACCGCATTAAGATAAGTTTCAACACGCTGCTGCTCATCATCTTCCTGGTGGGAGTCGGCTTCTACTTCCTCGGCACGCCTCGCACCGGCGATGACTATACCTTCTTGGAATTTTTTAAGCCGTGGTTAGATTCACAACCGGAAATCCTCAATGAGCAAGGTTTCGCTATGGTCGACAAGGGTGGTAATATTTTTAAATATGGCTTCCCTATCGATGAATATGTCGAGACAATAAAAAATAGGTATGAGGGTAATAATATCCGCCTGGCAAATATTACAGCGATATTTTTTCTGATTTTACCACGGTGGATAGGTCCGCTAATCACTTTGCTTTTAATATTTTTGATAGTTAGGGAGTCATTTCGGATGGCTGATCTTGATCCGGATTCCTCACCATTGATGCCAATCTATCTTGGGCTGTTCACTATATTGATATGGAATGGCGATGCCCTTAATGAGTTTGACTTTCAGGTGAATTATTTATGGGGTGTGTTTGTAGCGGTTATGCTGTTGCGCTGTCTGAGAAGTCAAAAGAGGGGAATAGCGAGTTCAATCATATTAGGCGTTGTAATGGGATGGTGGCATGAGGGTCTTGCCTTGCCGATATTGGTCGGGTTAGTGACGATGTGTATAGTCTTCCGAGAGTGCCGACAGAAGAAATATTATGCGGCGATAGTGGCTATGGCGATAGGATTTGGATTTCAAGTTATGAGTCCCGGCACTCAAGAACGTATAAATGGGGGATTCGTTTCATTGTCTTATATGTTTAGCATAGAGACAGTTAAGATGATAATTAGAGAAACGGTGTTTTTTTGGATTGCGCTCTTATTAGCCCTTATCGCGGCGATTCGTGTAGGTTGGCGTCGAGTGTTTTGTGATAGGTTAGTTCTTTTCCTATTAGTGAGTAGCTTTGTCTCGTTGTGTGTTTTGTGTCGGACTTTTGTGTTCAGTCGCTCAGGATTTTGGATGTATTATGCCATCGGGGTTATGATAATTCGGTTATTTGCCATAATATCACCGAACTTCAGCAGTCGCTATAATTGTAAAAATCTTGCAGTGGGAATACCCCTATTATTACTGATATATACACATTGGGGGTATGTGTCATATTATAGTGTCAGGATTAATAAAATAGTCAATGAGCAGTTGGCTCTATGGTTTGAGCATCCGGGTGAGACACGCTTTGCCGACGTTATCCCATTACAAGAGATGCCTTTAATGTGTGGCAATTTCCAATTAACACGTTATTGCTTGATGCCTTATTTCGATTTTATTAAATTATACTATGCTCCGGATATAGAGAAAAGATATGGGAAGAGTGTCACGGGATATGATGAAATGATGTCTTTGATACCGGAGAGGTTGAGAGATGTGACAGTAGATTCGGGCAGAGCTATGCCTGGAGGCTCACCTATAAGAGAATATAAGGGGCTGCTCTTTATGCCGGAAACGGAGTTTGTAACACAAGTATTGAAGAAACTCGGGATGACGCGATGGGAGTTTACGATTTCTTGCGATTATGGGAAGGGATATGTCAATAGAAACGTATATTTGACAAGTTTTATATCGGAAGCAGATGGGAAACGATATTGCTATGTCGAACCGATCGTAATATGGTATGTCGCTCATTTTAAGAGTATCAAGCGTATATCGCCGGATATGACGTATCAACCAATACATTCAGATAATTCATCAACTTACTAAGACGTATATGATACAATTGAGAAGAAAATTTAGTCTCAATACGCTGCTGCTCATCATCTTCCTGGTGGGAGTCGGCTTCTACTTCCTCGGCACGCCTCGCACCGGCGATGACTATGCTTTTCTTGAGTTTTTTAAGCCATGGCTTGATTCGCAGCCGGAACTTATTAACGAGCAGGGTATAATCATGGTCGATAAGGGAGGCAATATGTTTAAGTATGGTTTCCCGGTCGATGAATATGTCGAGACATTGAAATATAGCTTTAATAATGATAATTTTCGCTTATCGAATATAATAGCGATATTTTTTCTAATTATACCCCGGTGGATAGGCACGCTTATTACTTTACTCTTAATAATTCTGATAGTTAGGGAGTCATTCCGGATGGCTGATCTTGATCCGGATTCCTCACCATTGATGCCAATCTATCTTGCACTGCTCACCATATTGATATGGACAGGTGATGCTCTTAATCAGCTTGATTTTCAAGTGAATTATTTATGGGGTGTGTTTGTAGCGGTCATGCTGTTGCGCTGTCTGAGAAGTCAAAAGAGGGGGATAGCGAGTTCAATCATATTAGGCGTTGTAATGGGATGGTGGCATGAGGGTCTTGCCTTGCCGATATTGGTCGGGTTAGTGACGATGTGTATAGTCTTCCGAGAAAGCAGACAGAAGAAATATTATGCGGCGATAGTGGCTTTGGCGATAGCAATGGGATTTCAAGTTATGAGTCCCGGCACACAAGGTCGTATAGAACACGGATTCGTTTCATTTTCTTATATGTTCAGTATTGAGACGGTTAAAATGGTGATTAGAGAAACGATATTGTTCTGGATAGCGCTCTTATTAGTCCTTATCGCGGTGATGCGTGTGGGTTGGCGGCGAGTATTTGCAGATAGGATGATCCTTTTCCTATTCGTGAGTAGCATAGTGTCGTTTGCCATTTTGTGCCGAACATCGATGTTCTGCCGAGCAGGATTCTGGATGTTTTATGCTGTGGGAGTTGTGATAATTCGTTTGCTCGCAATAATCTTACCGGACTTTAGCCGTCGCTATAATTGGAAAAATATTGCAGTCGGAATACCCTTAATACTATTGATATATACACACTGGGGTTATGTAGCATATCATAGTATCAGATTGAATAAAATAGTAAATGAACAGTTGGCTCTATGGTTGCAGCATCCGGGAGAGACACGATTTGCTGATGTCTTGCCACTACAAGAAATGCCCTTAATGTGTGGCTATCTGCCCACGGCAAAGTATACATATTTGCCATATTTTGATTGGATTAAAAAGTACTATGCTCCGGATATAAAGGAAAAATATGGGAAGAGTGTCACGGGATATGATGAAATGATGTCATTGATACCGGAGAGGTTGAGATATGTGACAGCAGATTCGGGTAGAGCTATGCCGGGAGGCTCACCTGTTCGTGAATACAAGGGGCTGCTTTATATGCCCGAAACTGAATATGTAACCTCTATTCTTAAGCGAGATAATCTGTCTCGCGGTTGGCTCGTATTAAATGTGGATTATGGCAAAGGGTATGTAGCTCGTCAGGTGATTGCATATTCCTTTATTTCCGAGGCCGATGGTAAGCGTTACTGTTATTTGGAACCGTTTGTAATCTGGTATGTAGCTCATTTCAAGCAGATCAAGGGAATATCGCCCGATATCACACAATAATGCTCTGAATAAGAGATGCATCAATTATCTAATATATATTGTTTATGATACAATTGAGAAGAAAGTTAAACATTAACACGCTGCTACTTATTATCTTTTTGGTGGGAGTGGGCTTCTACTTTATCGGGACTCCTCGCACTGGCGATGACTATGATTATTTGTCTCTATTTAAACCTTGGTTAGATTCGCAACAGGAATTGTCATTCGAAGGTGGACCGGCTTTACTTTCTAACGGAGGTAATGTAATAAAATATGGTTTCCCTGTCGAAGAGTTGCTTCAGACGTGGCAAGATAGATTTGAAACAAATAATATTCGCTTAGGCAATATGATTGCCCCGATTTTTTTGATTTTGCCTCGATGGGTCGGTCCGTTGATATCTCTTATTATGATATTTTTTATAATAAGAATATCTTTACGATTGGTGCGAATTGACTCTGATAGTTCGGCTCAGTTGCAAATTTCCGTGGAAATTTTATCCAAAAATTTTCGAGAGTCGGTACATAAAGAACGGCAT
>JBJEDL010000043.1:0-28164 GCA_051872035.1 Lepagella sp. | reverse complement strand
TGTCGTTTTTTTATGCCGTTATCTCTGACAATCAATACTTGCGAAACTTAAATAAATTTAATAATCATTTTAATAACATTAATTCTTATGAAAAATTTAAAAAATTTAAATGTTATTGCATTAATTTGCAGAAATGTGATTAACCAAGGGAAAAAGGCTAATCAAAACATGCCTACTTTAGCCGATTTTGAGACGGCAAAGGCTTGTGGGTTTAACGCAGTTATGTATCCGGGGTCTGATGTGCCTCCCACACAATGGATCTCATATACTAAAGACGCGTTGGATTACTGTCAGCAAACCGGATTAATTATGATTAGCAACTCTCCTATTTTAGGATTTAACAGCAATGTAGATGGTGTTGCACCATACGCTAAAGATTGGCCTGTGTCCTTTGTAAGTCAATTTGTGAACCATCCCGCACTTGGTGGGTGGCAAGTCAAAGACGAGCCATCATATTTAGATTGGCACGAATCATTGGACGCCAACAATAATAGTGTACATGCTCACAACTCTCCCCTTATCAACAATTATAGAAATATAAGGGCTATAGACAACCAAAATTTGGTCTTTATGAATCTTGCAGTCAGTTATGATGCAACGTGGATTGGAAACAACTCAACATATCCGGATTATTTACATCATTATAACCAAGTGTTCAATCCTTCAATTCTCTGTTACGACTATTACCCCATAGATTGCGTTACAAACTCACAAGGGGAAATTATTTCGTTAAGAGTTCAATGGGTTACGTTCTATAATACTCTTGCAACTTTTGCTTATGAGGCCAAACGCACTAACAAGCCGTTTTGGGCATATTGTCTATGCTACCAACATCGTACTGAAGGTAGGATATATCCATATCCGACAGAGGGTATGCTTAGATTTTACGTCTTTTCAGCGTTAGCCTATGGAGCACAAGGGATAATATATTGGAAATATAGAATAGGTGATAATGAAACGCCTGCATTGGTTGATAACAATCCAAACAAAACGAAAGGAGAAGCACTTAATGAAAAAATTGAATCTCCTAACACTGTTGGAAGTATTGAAGAGCAAGGATCCACATATCTTACATTTGCTCCAATTGATTATAATGGCAATAAGACATCAATTTGGTATAGTGTCCAAAAGATAAATAGTGAAGTAAATAGATATAATCATATTTTCTATCAATGCGACGTACGTAATACATATAGATTTCAAAGTACAGTTGCTAAGGAAATATGGGATCAGGGAGTCGGATGTATTAGAAAACTAAAGACTGAAGAATTTGGCGTCTTAATTTCCAATATTGTAAACAATGGTAATTACTACATTGTAATCGTTAATAGCGATCCATTTAACAAACAAAACATACAAATTGTCTTTGATACAGAATCTTATGATGTTTATGATGTTGGCATAGCCAGTGGACCTCAAACTTCCTGGGATGATTCTCAATCCGAGGAACAATGGGTTTCAAGAACATTAGATGAGGGCGGATATTTGATAATCAAATATACCGGAAAGTGAGTTTGAATTCAAAATGATTAATATAGCGGATGCTCACTATACTATTTTTAGGGGGCATCCGTTTTTATAATATACGAACTTTTATTTATTAGAAGCGATATGAGAAACAATAAGTATATTTTGGCATTGGTGGCTTTTGTGGCGTTAGGGTCATTGACCTCTTGTCATAATGATGAAGATATCGTCGATCAGGATAATGGGTGGAATTATCTGGAGGGAGTAAGGTATACTAAAGATACTCCTTTCTGCTGGCGATGGACTGAAGAGTGGGATGATTTTGAAGACTCTCATACTTGGCATCATTCCGAAGAACGTTCTCTCCCTTTTGAAGATGATGAGTATATCGAATTCTCAAATATTTCCAATAGCGGGATGACCATAAGATGGGGTGTCGACAAGGCTAACGAATATTTTAATCTTGGTGCAGCTACCGGTCATAAATACGACTACACATTTCTGCGGCCCCAATTTCATCTTGAAAGTCAAGCCGTAGATATTCCTATTACATACGATGGGCTAAAGTTTAAGTTGGATTGTGATCTGAAAGGAAGCCTGAAGATCGAAGATGGTTATGAGATCGGCCTTTTCGGCAATCGTAAGTATGAAGACCTGAAAATTATGTATTACAGGAAAAATCGTTTCAACGGACAGTTGGTCACAAGATATAATAAGGAGGGAAAAGGAAGATGGGGTGCCATCGATTATAAATTCGATAGCAATCGGATGAAATGTGCCCAATCCCCGATATATCTCGAATGGCAAACCAACGCGTGGAACGGCGACATTGCTTCATCGATCGAAAATCCGGCTGACTTCCTCCAGCTGATTATGGCTATTCCCGTTTTCAAGGCGGCAGATTATGGCTTTTCAGGGATTGATATCCCAAGAGAAGATCTCTCCTTTGAGAGGCTGACACGAATCTTGTATGCCGGGATATTCGTCAATGACAGCACTCCTCGTCTTATGGGAGCGAGAACTAAAAGGGTAAGTTTCGGATATCCGTCAGATATGCTGACAATGGTCGATATTGGAGACAATAGGATGAAAATGTATGTCGACTTGAAAGCCTTGTTTGACGAACACTTTCCTACGATCAACGATTTGAGAGTCGACTATTATTGCAATGTGGCAAGATCACTCTTGTCAGAAAGCAAAAGCTATTTCCTGATGGACTTCCAAATCAGAGAAACGGATAAATTTCCGGTACCCAGATACTTAGATTTCCGCCTGAAGAATGAAGAGGACTCTCGGCAATTATTGCAAAATTTGATTATCCCATATATGATAGATCATCGGGAGGAGATCAAAGCATATATCCAAAATCATCCGGCACTCTCGAAGCATAGCGCTGCACTCTGCTCCGCCATAGATCGCCTCGAAGAACTGGTAGAGGGCACTACGAAGATCACAATCGGCTATAACCTGATAGAAATTCCGGAAGGTGAAGACAAAACCTTCGAACATCTCTGCCGAGAAATCTGGGAAAACGATCCCGAAATAGAATAAGGTTGTATAGTGAAAGATTATAAAAGAGAGAGCCCCGCATCGCGCGGAGGCTCTCTTTATGTGTTGTGGGTGTTATTTCTTTTGGGTTATGGTGTGGATGGTTTCGCCTTGGCTGTTGATCATGTCGAGACGAAGTTCACCCTTCGAGAAACTCAAGATCGAGAAGCCGGCATCGCCACTCACGAACTGAGTGCCATCGACTTTTCCTACCTTGCGGCGAGATAAGGATGCCGAAGTGTTGACCACATAGTCGATCTTCGACCCTGCCGGACGTATATGCTGGAAGTTGTGGATGTGTCCGCAGATATACATATTCACGCCATATTTGCGAAGGATCGGATCGACACGACGCTGCATATCGGTGCGCTCTTCAGTGTCCTTCGAAGTGTCGGCATAGATGGGATGATGTCCTACCACAACGACCCAATCCTCCTTGGCGATGCTCAGTTGCCAATCGAGCCATGCCAGCTGAGTGTCAATCTCCTGCCCCGCCACGTCGGGATAATCTGTCGGGTCATTCTGATACTTGTCGATCAGCGGTGTCGTGTCGATAAACACCACCCTCATCGAGACATTCTCATCCTCATCATGGAAGACTCGCGTATAATAACGCGAAGGCATCTCCCAGCGACGGCTCACCGCCGAATAGTCGATCACCGCTTGCGTATTGCCGCGATACTCATGATTGCCAAGGATCGGATACCAGGGAATCTGAAGCTCCGGATGACTATATATCAACTCAAAATTGGTGGTCCAGAGAGGATCAGCAGTGCTCTGAACGCCCATATAGTGATGGACATCCCCCAGAGCCAACACAGCCTCCACATCATTCTTCTCCGCCATCTCACCCATCAGGGTGGCGATAGGCTTCTGCTCGTGATAGCCATTGCGACCCAAGTCATTGGCAACAAGCAACTGAGTGCGAGCCAAGGATGCTGCTGATCCAACCAGGATCAGCAACATCGGAATCAGATATCTTTTCATTTTACGCCGTATGCACCAAAATATTTCTGAATAGCGGGAGAGGTATAAGTCTTCTCACCGATGGTAAGACCCGTAGCGAAGTAGGGAGTAACACTGCCGTTGGCACCCGACAGAGCGGCTGCACCCGAAGCCAAGTGGAAGTCCCAAGAGGGGTCTAAAGTATAACCGGTCAGAGAAGTGGCGTTGATGTCGAACGCTGCGAAACCGGGATCCAAGAGCTTGCCCGGCACAGAGATAAGACTGTGAGTATCGACATTGGGGCTATAATTCTTATTATCCTGAGCATAACCCTCGGCGGCATTGCCCACAGTAGCCTCGCCCACAATCGGAGTCGACTGGCTGCCCGAAGCATAGAAATTATAATCGATCACAGACTTGTCGTCATAACCGGCATCCGACTTATTGGGGTCGCTATACTTGGGAGTCATGGCGCGGAACTTGCAGTTGACCATCAGATTGTTCACCACATTGACCAGCGCATTCTTCTCCACATATATGCAACCACCCTTCTCGCCGTCGCGACGCCATCCGGCGTTGATGATAGTATTGTTGTAGGCGTTGGCAAGAAGCTGACCGCGAGTCTCACTCTGACCCGATGATGAGAGCTTCAGACCATTGGTGTTGGGAGAGAACATCAAGTTGCCTGCCACGTCAGCCTTGACACCCGCCTTCATATTGACAGCCTCGCCGCCGGTGTAGCCGTTGGCGATGAACACGTTGTTGGTGATGATGCCGTTACCACCCATCATATAGATACCATCCGACGCACCATTGCGGATCACCGAATTGGTCAGCACATACTTGCCGGAGATATTGTTGGTGGTGACCTGAGGATACATATCGTCGCCGGCAGTGTATACCCCGGCGATGGCTGCCGGAGAGCCTTCGATCACCTGAGCACCGGTATATTCGATCACGACATGGTCGAGAGCCATTTCAGTGCAAGATTCGTAAGCCACGATACCACCCCAAAGACCCTTGAAGGCATTGGCATCGGTGCGAAGCGACGGGTCGACGGTGAAGGTGATAGGATCCTTCTCCGTTCCGAGTGCATAGAGATTACCCTTAACCGAGATCTCTACCGGCACATGATTCACGCCGACACCCTTGTCGCTGACGATGATGGTTACACCAGGCTCGATGGTGAGTGACTTACCTTCGGGCACTACCAAGTGACGATCCAATTGGATGGTCTCACCCGATTTCCACACACCCGATACGATCATCTCTGTCTCGGTGATCTCTTCATCTACCTTGGGTGCGTCATTGTCATTGTCGTCGCTACAAGCCACGAGGAGCGAGCTGCACATTAAAGCGGCTGCTGCATAGAAAATCTTAAAATTCATCTTTCTTTAGGTTTTTATGATTGTTTGTTGTATTGTCACAATTTATATCTTATGCCGATCATCAGCGTCTGTCCGTAGCGCTCTTCGCGCTCGAGGATGTTGCCGCGATAGCGGGGGAAGTCGGTCACACCATCCGTGTGTGGACCCTGGTTGATATAGCGTATCAGGGGGAGGTTGAGCAAGTTCGTAGCCTTGAGGAAAACCTCGATGCCACACTTCCAGGACTTCTCAGCCGAGAACTCCATGCGGAAATACTCATTCTCCCAGATGTCGTTGTCATACCAGTTGGAGACATCGGCGAGACGCTTGCCGATGAAGCTGCCGGTGAGTTGGGCGTTGATGCCATAGCGCGTATCTCTGTAGATCAGCGAGAGGTTGGCGACATGGGCTGCCTGCCCGGCGAGGGGTCGCGATTGCTTCACGGTGATGATATCGTTGCCCTGCATGGTCATCTTATCGGTGGTGATGCGCGAGTAGGTGAAGGTGTAGTTGAATTTGATGCCGAAATAACGGAAGTATTTCATCAGGTCGATCTCGACACCGGCATTGTTGGCATTACCCAGATTCAGCGGAGTGTAGTATGTGTCTTGACCCTCGGTGATCAGACCATATTCTATTGGGTTCTGAAGGTGCTTATAGAAAAGCCCCACCATCACCTGCTCTTGTGAGCGGGGGAAGAACTCCCAGCGGAAGTCGACATTGTCGGCGATGGTATGTTTTAGGTCGGGATTTCCCTTCTCCTTATACTCTTCGTTGATGATGCTGTAAGGCACAATCTCGAAGAAACTTGGGCGATTGATGGCGCGTGCATAACTGAGGTGAAGATTCATGTTGGAGGATAAGTGATACTTCAGATGCAGGTCGGGGAGGATGTCCCAATACTTCTGACTGCCCGAGCCATCGGTCGAACGGGGATATTTCAGCGTGTAACCCTGATCGGTATGTTCGGCGCGGAGTCCACCCACCACCTCGAAGTGGTCGGCAGTGAATGTCGCCATGCCATAGAGGGCGCCGATGCGTTCGGTGGCTTCATAGTTGAGGGGGTCGCCGACGTTGCCATATTCGCGCGGGGTAATCAGGATCTGATCGAAGTTGGTCCAGTCGGTGCCATATACTTGATAGCGGTCGGTGCCGGTTGCGCTGTCGAAGGTGTATTCGTTGAAGAAAGAGTCGCGATATTTGTCGCGATACATACCCCCGACCTTTACCACCCATGCCGGAGCGGGACGATATGCCAGGTTGAGGTAGCCGGCGAAGTCGCGGTCGGAGTTATGCTCCCAGCGGCGGGTGGCTGCCTTGTTGGTCTGGATATGGTTGCTCTGAAGGTAGATCTGTGCATTGTCGGGGGTCTTGTTGGTGGCTATTGAGTATAGGCCCTTCCAGTCGAGCACCCAACGGTCGGCAAGGAAATGATGGTCGCCCGAGAGGGTAGTATTGAAGATCTGCTGGCGATTATGGCGCATTCTTACGGATGCCACCTGGTCGCCAGCCTCGGTGCGCACTTGGTCGTCGCCCATGTTCAGATAGCCGTTATACCACGACAGATGGTGATTGTGGTTGAAGGCATAGTCGAATTTGGCGTGTAGGGCGAGGCGCTCTTTATTGTCGGAATATGTGCGGTAGGTGATATCGCCCGACGACTTGGTGTAGTCGTAATAGTCCATATTCTTGCCACGATTCAGGTTCTGATAACTTGCCGAGAGGAGGAATCCGAAGCGGTCGCCGAAGAGTCGGTCGCCATACGACAAGGAGGCTATCAGGTCGGGTAGGGGGCGGCGGGAGGTGATGTGGAGGTTTTGCATTGTAAAGTCGGAGGATGTCACGCGGTTGCTGCCGATATTTCCCATCACTTCGTCGGGCGATTTCGGGGCGATGGCTCCATGGTCGAAGGAGAGAAAATCGCGACTGAAGTAGAGGGCGTTATAGCCTGTCGAGAGGCTGGCGGCAAGGAGTCGGCGTGCCGGAGCATCTTTCATCACCAGATTGACGGCGCCACCGATGCCATCACCCTCCAATTCGGCGGTCATCGATTTGTTCACCTCGATGCGCGACAATATCTCCGAGGGAAAGAGGTCGAGGGGCACGAAACGGTTTTTATTGTCCGGGCTCGGTATTTTGACACCATTCACCAAGGTGTAGTTATACCTCTTATCCATGCCGCGGAGGATGGCATATTGCCCCTCGCCCGATGAGTTTCGTTCGACGGTGACGCCCGACATCT
Organism: Lepagella sp.; assembly: GCA_051872035.1. Lineage (GTDB taxonomy): Bacteria > Bacteroidota > Bacteroidia > Bacteroidales > Muribaculaceae > Lepagella. Next base: position 20,595 of record JBJEDL010000043.1, on the reverse strand, counting down.
TTTGGATGATGTTGCCCACGGTGATGTCGGGAGCGAGTTCCATAGCGCGTGATCCCAACACGTTGACGACGTTGGCGGAGGTGCGTTCGATCTCGATCGCCTTGGCGTCGGTGCTGCCGTTATAGTTCGACACTACCACCACCTCGGAGAGGGTGGTGGCGCTCTCCGCAAGCTTTATCTCCAACGGAGAGCCCGAGTAAGGCACTTCCACCGGATCATAACCCACATACGAGCAGCAGATCACCGGAGATTTGACAGCGGTTTTAAACGAGAAAGAGCCATCGAGGCCGGTGGCAGTACCCTCGGCGGGATGACCCTTGACATAGATGGAGGCGCCGATAAGCGGTTCGCCGTTAAGGTCAGTCACGACACCCTTCACGGTGACAGCGGCTGAAGAGGAAAAGCTCCAAGCGGGGACTCCCGCCAACAGTAAGAAAAGAGCGATGATCAGATGTTTCATCAATATAACGATTCTTTAATCCGCCGCAAAAGTACTCATCGAACATTAAAGAAATATTACAAAAATATAAACAAAACATTGCATCCACTAAACCCGACAACAATCCCCCTAAATCCTAAATCCAAGAAGCTCCGCTCTAAACTGAGCGGTGCCGGTTATTGTAAAGGGAGGCTATGTCGCTTTTTGCGGCATAGCCTCCCGGTGATTATTACTAAATAGTTGCTTTACTACTAACTACTTCTTTATCAGACGAAGCTCGGCTTTCTTGGTCTTGAACGCGGCACCGGCTTTTAGTTTGCCTCCGGCTGTTGTTACTTCAGTTGTTTTTTGGAATATCTTTGACTTGGCAGGAGCTTCTTCAGTCACAGTATAATCGGAAATTGCACTCGTTGCACCGGTATAGTTGAAAGTGAAATGATTGCCACTCTCAGTTTCTATATCTCCTACAAATGTGATGTTGTCACCATCAACTGTAACGGTGACAGTTCCACCTGTCGCAAAACCATACTTGTTGATTGCATAGCCATTTTCATCGTAGAATGCCAAACTTGTGCCTAATGGCAACATCCATCCGTAGTAGTCATAGAGGGTGCCTGAAAGGAATTTGCCCGGTTTATAAGGGCCCTCCAGTACATCGGTTATTGTGTATTCTCCGGCTATATTGTTGATATCCATGTGCTCAGTGTATTCGGTGATCAAGCTCAAGTTCACAACCTCTCCGGCGCCAATCACATAACCATCTGCGTCAAGCGGAGTGTTGAATAGAGCCATAGTATACATGCCATAGGTGCTATAGTAATCTGTTTCGTAACGACCACCCATACCGGTCGGCTCAATGACCATGTCTTCTGTGAGCATTTGATATGCAGACGGGTCTTGGTTATCGTATTCTACTGTGCCGTTAAAACTAATGTGGATGTTTTGGATATTTCCAAGTTGTTCGACAGGCTCAGCAAAACCGCCCTTGAAATCCATTGAAGCTGTACCATCGGCTGCATACGATACATTCAACGCCCCGTCATTCAAAGGAATCTGATATCCTTGAGGTTCTCCATCTTCAAATCCTGTACACAATAGAACGCAGAAGAAGGCATCTCCCTTATAGAGAGTAAAGTCCTCAAACGATGTGTTGGGCACATATCTTCCGGCTGCGAGATTGCAGTTGACTGAACTATTGACAGGATTAGGTGCGATAGGATAAACGCGAAGAATCATCTGACCCTCTTCTGTTGGAAGTCCTGTCGCTGAAATTGGCTTGTCACTGAAACGAAGCACATACTGACGGCTACCATAGAAGATTGAAGTGGCGTAAGCCACTTCCTGCTCCAAATCGTAGGTTACTGATTCGGTGAAAGTGATCGAATCGAGTTGTGCATAATCTATTTCTTTTACTTCTCCTGTCTTGAGGTGGATGAGGACACTGCGAGATTGTGCAAATCCTATAGCAGTAACAAGTAGCATAGCTACTACGAGTAAAGTCTTTTTCATGATTGATGATGTTTTAAGAATTGTTGATAACGATAGTGATTATTTTTGTATTTTGGCTGTGATCTTGCCGATTTGAACTACATAAATGCCACTTGGCAAAGTAGATATATCAGCATACGGGCCGCGCCACTTGTCGTTGCGCAACATAAGAGTGCCGTTGATGCCAAAAATTTCAAGGCAAGCAACATCGGCACTATCCCAGCCCTTTACGATAAGGCTATTACCGTCTCGTGATACAAAAAGTGTGATTTTCGATGCTCTGTCTGTTTTCAGAGTCTCTACAGCCGATGGGTCCTCTTGTCCAAATTTAATTGACTTGATTTCATCGATAGCATAGGTGGTTCCTTCGGAGTCGGAGCTGATGATGTTGAGGACACTATCGTCAAAAACAATTTTTCCAATAGTATCTACATCAAAAGGGGGTCCCCCCCCCCCCCCCGAAATTGTCGTTACGGTAACGAAGTCATTCGCAAATGCTCCGCCGGAGAACAGTAACGACAAGGTCAATGAGATTAATTGTTTCTTTGTCATAGTCGTTAATTTTAGGTTTTGACTCATTTCGGTTGCAAATATATTTAAAGTATTTTAATAAACAAAGAAAAATGCAAAAATATAAACAAAAATATTAAATTTGTTTCAATTAGTGTTGAAAAATCAGTACGAAAGTATGATAGAGGAAATATTGAATATTTCAAGAAATTTATTACTAAATTTGTGCAATATAAAAAAAGAGTTGGAAGTCTTGGACTTTCAACTCTTTCCTTCTCAGTCGGGGTGACAAGATTCGAACTTGCGACCACACGCCCCCCAGACGCGTACTCTAAACCGGGCTGAGCTACACCCCGAATGTTTCGACTCTCTTTTGAGTCTCAGCTTTAAGTTCGTTACCTCCCTTAAAGCGAATGCAAAGTTAGCACCTTTTTTCGTTATCTCCAAATTTTTCAATATATTTTTTCAAAATTCTTTGTAATTTACCCCGAAACTTCGCCAAAACGCACTCTTTTCTTCATTTTGGCGAACTTTCTGCAAAAATCACAGTCATCTATCCCTTTCCCAAGAATAATATGTTGTTAGAGAGACTTTCCCATAGAATCGAGACAACTAAATTCAAAAATGTGCCGAAAAGTGACCTTAGAGGCGTTTGAAAAAGCGTTTCAGGTCACTTTTCGGCACAAAATGTATCCCGAATGGTTTGTCAGGAGTTGAATAGATCATCCATAGTTACTTCGCTATGGACTATGCTGTGATGCTTGCCTTCACCCACTCCAAAGGTGGTGACAAAGGTGTATACCAGCGGCTTTTTGTTTTTTGTCCTGGTGTCGAATAGCCACATCCTTTCCCTAAGTTTCTTCTCGTAATCGGCAGTGATGTTGTATGATCTTTGCGAAAATTTCATTTCACATAAATGTATGATCCGATCGGCTCTCTCTATTATCATGTCGACTTGTCCCCCGGGTAGATCATTTTTCTCATCGGGATAGCAGCGCCATGTCGATACAGAAGTAGCCATGCCGGATATGCCCAATGCCTTTTTGATCTGTCGATGATGCTTTATGCACACCAATTCAAAACACAATCCTTGCCATGAGCGTATGCCGGCATCGTCGATATGGTGACTCCACCATTGTTCGTCGAGCTTATGCTTATCAGCGATAAACTTATAATAAAATAGGGTATAGAAATCACTAAGACGGTAGACTAATGTAGATTCTTTGCCGAATAATTCCATCTTATCTATGAAGTCACATAGTTCCAGGTTTTCCAAGATAGTGTTCAGTCTTTTGCCATTAAGATTGGTGCTTTGTGATATTTCCTTACGAGTCAACCCCGATTTGTGCTGATACAAGAGTGACACAATCTTGATATAGCTTTCCGAATGACCGAACAATGCCGGATATAACTCATTGAACTCCTTACGCAGAGGCCCATTCTCATCAAAGAATAGCATGTCGATGTTTTGAGCGATACTGAGTTTAGGATCGAGTAGACTGAGATAATAGGGAACGCCGCCGGTAAACATATAAGATTGGAGCATTTCATACCGAGTCCAATAGAATTTACGTTGTTTGAAATATTCTTCTGTTTCCCCTAATGTGAATGGTTCGAGATAAATGCGTCGTGTGATCCGATTGTGCAAACCTCCTTGATTCTCAATAAGATTGTCAGCCATCCAGGATGTGGCAGAACCGGATGCAATCAGCACTATGTCATAGCGACGATTTGCCCATCCGTTCCAAAAATTCTCCAAAGCCTCAACAAAAGAGGATCTATTGGTGTCGATCCAGGGCATTTCATCTATGAAAATAACTTTCTTGCGATCCTTGGGCATAGATTCAAGGTATTCTTCCAACGCATCAAAGGCATCATACCAATCTTTAAATGGAGATGCTTCCTTCCCGGAATGTCTCTTGAGGGCTTTGGCAAAATTGCGTAGTTGAATTGCAGTTTTCCCTTTGTGAACACCGACAAATGTAAAGTCATAATTGCTTTTGAAGAATTGGTCTACAAGAAAAGTTTTACCAATCCGTCGGCGCCCGCATATTATGACGAACTCCGAGCGGGTTGACTTCAAGCACTCAGCCAACTGCTCACACTCCTTCTTTCGGGCTATCAAAACGGGCTTCATATATTATTCTATTAGTTACTATTAGTCCACAAAATTAAGAAAAATATTCGGTATCTCAAATCAAAAATGTGCCGAAAAGTGACCTGAGAGGCGTTTGAAAATGCGTTCCAGGTCACTTTTCGGCACAAAATGTAGATTCTTTTCGGCTTATTGCAACAGGGGAACCAGGTATTTTGCCATCAGATAGCCGGCGCTGAAGAGCCATGCGAAGAGGCAGGTGGCGAGGATGAAGGGTTTGGCGCCCGCTTTTTTGAACTTGTCGAAGCTGGTCTCGGCGCCAAGTGCCGCCATCGCCATGGTCAGCAGATAGGTGTCGAAGTCATTGATCCAGCTCACTACTTCTGCCGGCAGCAGTCCGAAGGAGTTGAACCCGATCACAGCCAGGAAACCGAAGGCGAACCAAGGTATGGCGATCTTGCCCTTACCCCCTTCGCCCGACGATTTGCGTGCCGCAGAGGCTACCCACCAGCTCAGTATCAGCAACACCGGCACCAAGAGCATCACGCGGATCATCTTCACGATGATGGCGATGCCGGCGATCTCTTCGCCCATGGCATTGCCCGCTCCCACCACGTGTGCCACCTCATGAAGCGCCGAACCGGTATAGATGCCCATCTGCGAGGGCTCTAACGAGAAGACCCCGGCGCGGTAGAGCGCAGGATAGAGGAACATTGAGATTGTGCCGAAGATTACCACCGTAGCCACCGACACCGCCGTCTTGTAGGGCTTCGTGCGGAGAGTCGCCTCAGCACCAAGCACTGCCGCCGCACCGCAGATACTGCTGCCGATCGAGGTCAGAAGTGCCGTCTCCTTATCCATCTTCAGCATCTTGCCGATCCATACGCCGCCCAAGATGGTGAGAGTCACTATAATCAGATCCACCACGATGCCGGCAGTGCCTACTGCCACTACATCCTGGAATGTAAGGCGGAAACCATACAAGATGATGCCGAGACGGAGGATCCGCTTCGAACAATATTGGATGCCCGGAGCCCATGTCTCCGACAGATGTGATCGCAATGTGTTGGCGTAGATCATGCCAAGGATGATGCCGATAATCAGCGGCGAAAAACTCAAATCCTTCATCAGTTGTGCCTGCCCGATGAAGAAGGCGGCGCCGGCGAAGAGCGCCATAAACAATATGCCGTGATACTTACCGGCCTTTTCTTTACTTATCATTGTCTTATTTGGGTTAGTCCTTATTTATAATATGGTTGGCCATATATATAATAGAACGCAATTTTTATCCATTAATTATATAAGCGCTCTCTCTTGAAAAATTAACAAACACTCGCTTATGATTTGCTAAATATTGGCAGATTCGCTAACTTTGCAGAAGATTTGAGAGACCTAACGAAAGTCTCTCTCAGATACACGCTCATAATACCTTTAAAATATCCTAAATTTTCAGTTATGGTTGAAATCGGAACCCCGTTTACGCCTCGCGGCAAGAAGGCATTATTGCTCGGAAGTGGCGAACTTGGTAAGGAAGTGACTATCGAATTGCAACGCTATGGCGTTGTAGTGGTAGCCCTCGACAAGTATCCCAACGCCCCTGCCATGCATGTGGCAGATCGTTCGATCGTCGTGTCAATGCTCGATGGCGATGCCTTGCGTCGCATCGTCGAGGAGGAGAAGCCCGACTACATCATCCCCGAGATCGAGGCTATCGCCACCCCTACCCTGATTGCCCTCGAGAAGGAGGGTTGGAATGTGGTGCCCACCGCCAAAGCCACCTTTACCACCATGAATCGTCGCGAGATCCGCAACCTCGCCGCCGTTACACTGGGTCTCCCCACATCCCCGTTTGAGTTTGCCGACACCGAGGAGGAGTTCATCGCTGCCGTTGAGCGCATCGGTCTCCCCTGCGTCGTAAAGCCGGTGATGAGTTCTTCAGGCCATGGTCAGAGTCTCGTGCGCCGTCAAGAGGATGTCGCCAAGGCTTGGAATGAGGCGCAAGAGGGTGGCCGCGCCGGACATGGTGCTGTTATCGTCGAGGGTTTCGTCGATTTCGACTATGAGATCACTCTCCTTACTGTGCGTCACATCGGCGGCACTTCCTTCTGCCCCCCGATCGGCCACTATCAGAAAGATGGAGACTACCAACGCAGTTGGCAGCCGCAAGCCATGTCGCCCGTAGCCCTCGAGAAGGCTAAGGAGATAGCCCGCAAGATCACCGATGCCCTCGGCGGCCATGGCATCTTCGGCGTCGAACTCTTCATCAAAGGTGACGACGTTATCTTCTCCGAAGTCTCTCCCCGTCCTCACGACACCGGCATGGTGACACTCATCTCCCAGCACCTCTCCGAGTTCGCTCTCCACGTGCGTGCACTCCTCGGACTCCCCATCCCCGAGATTCGCTTCTATGCCCCCTCGGCAAGCCGTGCTCTCCTCGCCGACGGCGTCTCTACCGACATCGTCTTCAGCGGTATGGAGGATGCCCTCGCCACTCCCGGCACTGATATGCGCATCTTCGGCAAACCCGAGGTCAAAGGCCATCGCCGAATGGGTGTAATGCTCGCCACTGCCGACTCTGTCGAAGAGGCTTGCGACAAAGTCGAAGAGGCTGCCGCCAAAATCAAAATCTCCTGCCTCTAATTTTCTATTACTTGGCAACCTGTAATTTCCTATTACATAGCAAATAAAAGACTGCGCTATGACTCCAAATCATGGCGCAGTCTCTTATTTTTTTGACATTGCAATTACCGGTTATCTCCAGAGGAGGTAGGCAGCCCTGCCTCCTCCGGCTGTGTAGGCGTGCAGGCATCGGAGCCAAAAGCGGTCGATGCCGGATAGGTGTGTCCCCTCCAACGCCTCTGCCAAGAGACGACGGCTTAACTCCGCCGACCCCTCCCTCTTATAGTGCGCGGCGAGGATGACCCGACGATAGTACACCAATCGCAGCGCCTTCCTCTTATCCTCCCATTCGCCCGACAATATCGTTCGCTCGATGATGGCGAGGGTCTTCTCCCACTCTCCGGCGCGACGCGTGAAGGAGGTGCCGGTGATAGATTCCGCTTGAGCATAGATCCTCACCAACGTGCGGTGCAGACGGGTGAAACGGCATCCGCTTAGGGCTATGCGCGTGCCTAATTCGAAATCATTCCACACCATGCACTCGTCGTTCCATCCCCCTATGCGGCGGATGAAGTCGGTGCGCGCCATATATCGCTGGGTCGAGAAGATGGCATTGATGAATTGTCTCCTTATCACATCTCCGCGGCGGCATGGCTTGCGGCTTACCTTGCCGTCAAGCCCCACTACTTCGACATCCCAGCACACCACATCACGGTCGCCGATCTCACGCATCGCACTCTCCACCAGGTCGGGAAGCATCTCATCGTCAGAGTCGAAGAAGAGGATATGCTCCGACGTTATCGCCTTGAGACCCTTATTGCGCGCCGCTGCCGCTCCCGGTTTGGCCTCGGAGAGCAACTTAAGACGAAAGTCGGGCGTGTCGGCACTGACTTGATGGCGTTCACACCAGTCGCGCACCACAGCCACAGAGTCGTCAGTGGAATTATTGTCGACCACCACCACTTCAAGCCGTCGCCATGTCTGCGCCTTCACGCTGTCAAGACAGCGACAGATCAGATCGCGCCGATTGTACATGGGGATTACGACACTTACAGATTGCATACTATTAGGAAAGAATTTTACACCCAAATAGGGAAGGAATTTACAACTGATCGTCGGAGAAGACTTCGCAATCAGAAAGTCGAAAACTTAAATGTGATGACGCGACGATAGGGGGCGTCGGGAGTAACTGCTTGCGATGGGAACCCCGGTTGATTGGGAGCATCGGGGAATCCCTGCATCTCGATCGCTACACCATCATAATCTTCGTAGGGGCGTCCCGAATGGTTCAGCGGGCTGCCGGCGAGCCAATTGCCGGTGTAGACCTGAAGACCCGGCTGGTCGGAGTCGATCGCCACCATTCTGCCACTCTTCGGATCGCGAAGTATGGCTGCATCCTCCACCACCTCGCCCGGATTCCAATCATCCAATGCCCAGCAGTTGTCATAACCCTTGCCATATTTCAGCGCCGGGAAGTCTGCCTTGATATCCTGTGCCAAAGTCTTAAACGTGCGGAAATCCATCGGCGTACCCTCCACCGGGTCGAGTGATCCGGTCGGCACAAGTGTCTCATCTGTAGGTAGCCAGCGTGATGCCTTAATCTGCAACTCATGGTCGAGAGCCAAGCCGGCATCCGCACCTCGGAGATTCCAATAGGAGTGGTTGGTGAGGTTGACCACCGTCTCCGTATTCGTCGAGGCTACGAACTCGATCGAAAGTCGGCAATCATCGCTCCAACGATAGCGTATCATCACCTGAAGAAGTCCGGGATAACCCTCTTCGCCATCGTCAGAGATGTAGGTAAACTCCACCCCATTTTCAACTACGCGGGGTGTCCAGAGTCGATTCTGAAAACCGGTGTTGCCCCCATGGAGATGGTTGGGTGGCAGATTGCAATCCAACTGATAGACTTTCTCACCGATGGGAAGTCGACCCCCGGCTATACGGTTGGCATAACGCCCGGGACACTTGCCCATGCAGGGTCCATCTGCCATGTAATCTGCCGGATCGGCATACGATAGTGCCACATTTGCTATCACACCATCTCTATCCGGCACCCCAACACCGATGATGCCTGCTCCTAAAGAAGATAGTTCAACCCATGCACCATGCTGATTCTCAAGACGGATCGTTGTGATCTCGCCCACTGAAGATTGAACGCTGTTTTGAGTTATTTTCATGATCTGTAATGCTTTTTACCCGAAGAAACGGGAAACGAAAACTTAACAAAAATTAAGAAGATTTGAGAAGAGTTGTGGAGGCTCTTAGACCTCTTCAAGTTGTAAATATCGGCAAAAATTCGTAAATTTGCAAATTCTTTTGGTATAACATGTATATATTTTTTATCGAACAGTATGCTGACAAACCTCAATTCGCTTGTTAAAGTGGTAAAATAGAGCATGTTGTGTCAAATCCCAATCGCTGAAAATTAATCAGAGATAATGATTACCAAGAAATATAATTTGATCAACAATCTGACCGGATGGATCGTTTTTGTTATCGCACTGGTCACCTATTGGCTCACCTTGGAGCCTACCGCCTCCTATTGGGATTGCGGTGAGTTTATAATCCAGGCAGACAAGCTTGAAGTCGGACACCCGCCGGGCAACCCTATCTTCATGCTAACTGCTCGTTTCTTTGCCAACTTTGCCCCTGATGCCGCTTCGGTGTCGGTGATGGTCAACGCTATGAGCGGCCTGCTGAGTGCCTTGACCATTCTGATGCTCTTCTGGACCATCACTCACTTGGTGAGACGTCTGGTGGTGAAACGCGATTGCACCGAGGAGTTGAGCCTCTCCAAGTACTTGGTAATCATCGGTTCGGGTGTGGTAGGCGCATTGGCTTACACCTGGAGCGACACCTTCTGGTTCTCCGCCGTAGAGGGTGAGGTCTATGCCTTCTCCTCATTCTGCACCGCCTTGGTGTTCTGGCTCATCTTGAAGTGGGAAAATCGGGCTGATCTCCCCGACTCCGACCGCTATCTCATCTTGATAGCATACGTGGTGGGTGTCAGCATCGCTGTCCACCTCCTTAACCTCCTCTGTATCCCCGCCATCGTGCTCGTATTCGCCTATCGCAAGTGGAAGGATATGAATCTCGGCAAGTCGCTGATAGCCCTGCTCGTCTCTTTCGTGATCGTGGCTTTGGTGCTCTTCGGTCTCGTGCCGGGCTTCATCAAGATGGCGCAACAGTTCGAGCTCTTCTTCGTCAACACCATAGGCATGAGCTTCAATAGCGGTGCGCTGATCTATGCCTTCGTCATGGCGGCTCTATTCATCGCAACTCTCTTTGAGATACGTCGCGGTCAGTCACTCAAAATGATTAAATCCTTGTCGCTCCTCACTCTCTTGGTGAGCGGCATCTTCTTTATGGGTCATGGATGGTGGTTCGGTTGGATCGTATGGGCTGCGGTGGCAGGTTTCTTCTTCTCTCCATATTTCAAGTTGCTGTCGCTAAGAGCGCTGAACGTGATCATGTGGAGCATCGCCGTGATCTTCGTCGGATATTCCAGCTATGCGCTGATACTGATCCGCTCGAGTGCCGACACGCCGATGAATCAGAACTCTCCCGACAATGTCTTCGACCTCGCCTCCTACCTCAACCGCGAACAGTATGGCGACACTCCTCTCCTCTATGGTGAGACTCTCTTCTCCGGCCAGCAGAAGCAACTCGTCAGCGAATCCTGTGATACCGTGATGGAATCTATAGTCATCACCTATCCCCAATATGAGAGCATCATCGAAAAGGGTGCTCCCATCTACGCCAAGGGGGTAAAGGGTGCCGTGCCCGTTTCCGAATATGGCAACCTCACCGAGGGTGAGAAAAAGAGAAATGAGGAACTCGCAGCCCGCGGCGGAGACTATTATGTGCTCCGCGACTATAAGTCAGACCTCAAACTCAACCCCGAACTCAATATGTTCTTCCCACGAATCTATAGCCGCATGCATCGCAGTTATTACAATTCGTGGGTGACCCTCGACACTGTTCCCTCCAACCTCAAGGAACTCTATGCCGTCGATAAGGCCACCGGCCATAAAGTGCCGGAACTCGACCTCCAGGCTGAGCCTTTCCAGACTCCCTCAGGGATGATCACATATCCGCAGAAGATGGGCTATCGTCCCACCTACTCGCAAAACCTTGCCTATTTCTTCAACTATCAGTTGATCCACATGTATATGCGTTATTTCATGTGGAACTTCGTGGGGCGTCAGAACGATGTGCTCAACCAGCAGGGTGAACTCGATGCCGGCAACTGGATCTCCGGTATCCCATTCATCGACAATGCACGCCTGGGCGACCAGTCGCTCCTCCCCAAGGATCTCGGCGAGGAGAATCCGGGACATAACGTCTTCTTCTTCCTCCCCCTCATCTTGGGACTCCTCGGTCTCCTCTGGCAGGCTTATTCCGGCGAAACCGGCATCAAGCAGTTCTGGGTGGTGTTCTTCCTCTTCTTTATGACCGGCATCGCCATCGTGCTCTACCTCAACCAGACCCCAATGCAGCCGCGTGAGCGTGACTATGCCTACGCCGGATCGTTCTACGCCTTCGCCATCTGGATAGGTATGGGTGTTGCTGCCCTCTGGCGATCTATCATCTATCTGGTCGAGAAGAAGTTTAAGTCGGAGCGCATACCCCTCTATGCTGCCATCGCCGCTGTAGTGCTCGGAATCATCGTGCCCATTCAGATGGTGAGCCAAACTTGGGACGACCATGACCGCAGCCGCCGTTATGCCGCTCGCGATTTTGCTATCAATTATCTCGAAAGCCTCGAACCGAATGCTATCGTCTTCTGCAACGGCGATAACGATACGTTCCCACTCTGGTATGCTCAGGAGGTCGAGGGTGTACGACCCGATGTCAAGATTGTCAACCTCTCTTATTTGGCATCTGATTGGTATGCCAACCAGATGCGCCAAACCACCTATACGGCTCAGCCTATTCACTTCACAGCCCGTCCGCAAGATTATGCCTACGGCAATCTGGATGTCGTGCTCCCCGGTACTTCCAATTCCGAAGCCGACCTCCTTCAGAGCTTGAAGTATCTCTATCAGGGTGGAGGCCGCGATAATGATTACGGCTATCCGATGATGCCCTCTTCGACCGTGAGCATCCCTATCGACAAGAAGAAGGTGATAGAGCGCGGACTGGTGGCTCCACAAGACACAGCTCTGATCCTCCCCAAGATTGTCATCAACTTGGCTGACGCCGATGCAGTGAAGTCTAAGGGATATATAAGCCTTAGCGAGTTGCTGATGCTCGATATCATCGCCACCAACGCTGCCGAGGGTTGGCCACGTCCCATCTATTGGTGTATGACTGTCGGCACCGAGTATCATCTCAACCTTACTCCCTATCTGCGCGGCGTCGGTATGGTCCATCAGCTTGTGCCTACATATCAGGAGGATATGCCGGCTCGCACCGACCGTGCCTACGATGTGGTGACCAAGAAGTATCACTGGGGTGGTGCCGATGATCCCAACCCGCCATATTTCGACGAGACTGCCCGCCGCATGCTCTCTTCGACCCGCATGTCGGTGCTCGATGTCTGCAGCGAGTTGATCTATGAGGGTAGACTCGCCACGGAGGCTAATGACTCTGTGCTCTCGGCTCAGAAATATAAACAAGCCCTCGGCGTGGCTCAGCTCTTCGAGAATAAACTCGGTGAGCGTATCTGGCCCTACGGCTACAGCACAACGCTTACCCTCGCCGAAGTATATGGCCGTGTCGGTCAGGGTCTAAATGATGACAAGATCAAGGCGAAGGCTTGCGACCTGATAGAGAAGGCAATGCCTCGCATGATCGAATATCTGGTCTACAACCGCGAGGTCGTGACCAAATTCGGAAATGTCGCTCTCACCATCGAGTCGCGATTGATGCCATATCAGTTCTATCGACTCGTCGAAATATATCAGTCTTACGGTGGCAACCCCGCCAAGATTGAGGCTATGCTCAAGACCAAGGGTTTCACTATCGAGGCTCTCAAGAAGCAATATGACGCCCTCTACAATCCGTCGGATGTCGCCGAAGAGGAGGAGGGTGTCAGCGCTGAGTCGATGCTCTCCGAACTTGCCGATGTGGCTGACTTGGTCAATAACCTGGCGAAGATGTCGCCCGAAGAATATGCCAAGCAGTCGGGTGATAACCTTTATCTCGATTCGATCTTTTGGGAGGCTTACAACCAATATGTCCAAATCATCGGCAAGGAAATGGTTGACCAAGACCCCGCTATCAGAAAAGTCGATATGGCGCGTAGCAAACGCCTATATGAAGAATATCTTAAGAATCATCCTTAAATGTGTCTTCATAGAGTTGAACCCGTCAATACTCGATAGATGAGTCATAACGAGAAGAAAGTAAATATGCTGGAACGCTATTTTCTGAAGATCGTGGGGCCATGGATAGAATCTCCCCCCAAGTTCTTCAGGAAGACCTTCTTACGAGGGGTGTTCCGTATTAAGGAGCAGGAGTCTCGCCGCCGGGTGTATCTCACCTTCGACGATGGTCCGATACCGGAGTGCACCCCCTGGCTTCTCGACACTCTCGATCGGTATGGGATTAAGGCAACCTTCTTCATGGTCGGGGATAATGTCCGCAAGTATCCCGAGTTGTATGAGAAGGTGGTGAGACGCGGGCACCGTGTGGGCAATCATACGATGCACCATCTGAATAGCCTCAAAGTGGGTGCCCTACGCTATATCAGGGATGTCAAGGAGGCTGCCGGATATATCGACAGCGACCTCTTCCGACCCCCTCACGGATGGATGCCATTCAGGTTTACGGCGCATATTTGTCAGTCTTACAGCATCATCATGTATGACGTGGTGACGCGCGATTACAGCAAGTATGTGTCGGCAGACAGAGTGGTGGAGAATGTAAAAAAATATGCACGACCCGGATCGATCATCGTGTTTCACGATTCGCTGAAGAGCCGCGAGAAGTTGGAATATGCCTTGCCCCGTTGCATCGAATGGCTGCAGAGCGAGGGATATGAATTTTCGATCATCGAGGGGAGGCCACATCATAGACGATCGCGATTATGGAGGAGATAAGGGAAATATCAGTGACAACCCCGGCGGAGCCCAAGCGTGTGCTGGTGGTGGGTGCCGGCGGTTTCTTGGGAGGCTACCTCGTGTGGGAGGCTCTCCACCGTGGATATGAGGTGTGGGCCGGCGTAAGGCAGTCTACTCGCCGTGACCGTTTCACCGACCCTCGTATCAAGTTTATCAATTTCGATTTCGACGACCCCGGTGCGGTGATCGATAGCATCAATCAGACCATGGGGGAACTCCGTTGGGATTATATCATATATAATCTCGGAGCCACCAAGGTGGGACGCTATTCCGATTTCAGCCGCATCAATTATGAGTATCTCAAGGTGTTCACCGGAGCGTTACACCACACCGATAAGGTACCCGATAAGTTGCTCTTTATCAGTAGTCTGTCGGTGCTCGGTCCGCAAGATGAGCGTGGCTACAGCCCCTATCATGAGGAGATGATACCTCATCCCAACACTCGCTATGGTTCTTCCAAGCTCAAGGCGGAGCTCTGGCTTGCCACTGCCGGCATACCTTACATCATATTCAGAGCCACCGGGATATATGGCCCGTGGGATCATGATTATTTCCTGATGTTCGACTCTATCCGCAAGGGTGTGGATTTCGGCGTGGGCTATCGCAAGCAGATGCTCACCTTCATCTATGCGCAGGACTTGGCGGAGGCTGCCTGCGAGGCGTTGGAACATTCGCCCGTCGATGAAATCTATCTTATTTCGGAGCCGCGTGCCTACACCCAGAAGGAGTTCCGCCGCATCGCCATGCGCGAGATGGGCAAGAAGTTCGTATTGCCCCTGCGGTTGCCACTATGGATGGCGAAGGTGGCTTGCGCCGTATGCGACAAGATCGGCTGGCTACGCTCCCGACCGAGCACTCTGAATAATGACAAGTACCGCATCTTGCGTCAACGCAACTGGAATTGCTCGGTCGATAAGGCGGAGCGCCTCTTCGGATTTAGAGCGAAGACATCGCTCGAAGAGGGTGTCAGAGAGAGCATCGCCTGGTATCGCGAGGCGGGTTGGCTCAAGGAGAAAAAGGATAAGAAGGGGAAGAAAAGTTCGTCGCAATCAGCGGACTAATATGAGAGTATAGATGAAAAGCGGAGATAGCATACAGACCCAACTTCCGGCGCCGGCTCATGCCCTGCCGACCGATACGACGGCTACTGACTCGGTGGCTGCCGCCTTGGCCGACTCGGTGGCTGCACCCATCCCCGGCGAAGTGAAGATGGGTATCCTGATAGAAGATCCGGCGGCGGCTTACGTCCGCGACAATACCGTCGTGGCAAAGTCCCAAGGGTGGGATCTGATGTCCTGGATTTATTTGGCTATCGCCCTCCTTTTCTGCGCTATCGGTCTCAAGTTTAAGGGGAATACCCGATACATCAAGTCATTGATATCCGACTTGACTGATACTCGTATGCGCCACAATGCCTTCGATGAGACGGTCAAGGAGACGATGCTCTTGGTGATGCTCAACTTGATGTGGGTGATTTGCGCCGGCATCATCTTGTGGGTGTCTCTGACCAATAGCCCCCTGTCGTGGACTGTCGATAGCGCCCGGATGCTGGAGAATAAACCTATTGGCATCTTGCTCTGCATCGCAGCCACCACCGGCTATAATGCTGTTATGGTGTTGGCTTACTGGATGGTGGGAAGCGTCTTTTCCGACCGCGACCATACCCGACTATGGGTCAAGGGGGAGGCGGCTTCGTTGGGCCTGCAAGCCCTGGCGCTATTCCCTCTGGCGATGCTGATGATGAGCTTCCCCGACTGGAATAGTGTCGTGCTCATCATCTCTATTGTGATATTTATTATTGGTAAAATTGTGTTTTTAATACAAGGTTTTAGAATTTTCTTTACCCAAGTTTCGTCTTGGTTGCTATTTTTATACTATCTTTGCAGTTTGGAAATAGTTCCCATCATATTGACATACGTCATGGCGAACCTGATGTGTGTGAAAATCCTATAACTCAAGCGAGCAAATAAATCATTAACTGAATGAAAATAAAGAAGATACTTGTGTCACAGCCCAAACCGGCAGGAGACAAATCTCCCTACTATGACATCGCTAAGAAGTATGGTGTGGAGGTAGTGTTCAGACCCTTTATCAAGACTGAGGGCCTTACCGTGAAGGAGTTTCGTCAAGCGAAGGTGAATCTTGCAGATTATACAGGTGTGATCTTTACCTCTCGTGCTGCTATCGACAATTTCTTCCGCCTCTGCGAGGAGATGCGTGTCAAGGTGGCAGACACAATGAAATATTTTTGCACCACTGAGTCTATCGCGCTCTATCTGCAGAAGTATATCGTATATCGTAAGCGCAAGATCTCTTTCGGCGCTACCGGCAAACTCGACGACGCGGCTCTCTTGGCAGCTTTAGACAAGAATAAGGATGAGAAACTCCTGTTCCCCGTCTCTGATGTCCATAAGGATGAGGATCGCATCTTGATGGAGCATCCTCTGGATGTTACCAAGGTGGTGATCTTCCGCACCGTTAGCAATGATTTCCAGCCGGGCGAGGAGTTCGATTATGATATGCTCCTCTTCTTCAGCCCCGCCGGTATCGAGTCGCTGAAGAAGAATTTCCCCGATTTCAAGCAGAATAAGGAGCACATCTATCTCGGTGCTTTCGGCGCTACTGCTGTTAAGGCTATCGAGGATGCCGACCTCCGCGTCGACCTCGCTGCCCCCAATGCCGAGCATAAGTCCATGACCGGTGCACTCGATGCTTTCCTCGAGAAAATGAGTAAGGAAGAAGCCTAAGCTATGAAGAGTGTAGACGACACGATGCTGAGCCGACTCTATCTGAAGGATACGGCGTTCCAAGAGTTGATGCAACGACGCATCTTCAATATCCTGCTGATTGCTACCCCCTACGATGCCTTTATCCTCGAGGAGGATGGCCGCGTCGAGGAGCAGGTCTATGACGAGTATGTGGCGCTCAACCTGTCGTCGGCCCCTCGTTTCACCAAGGTGGCGAATTATGTCGAGGCTTACGAGGAACTCAAGAATAAGAATTATGACCTGATCATAGCGATGCCGGGTGTCGATATCAGCGAAACTTTCAAGGAGGCTGTCCATATCGACGCCCTTTATCCCGACATACCCTTCGTGGTGCTCACACCCTTCAGCAATGAGGTGAGACGTCGCATCGCCAATGAGGACCTCCGTGGTGTGGATTATGTCTTCTCGTGGCTCGGTAATGTCGACCTGATTGTGGCTATCATCAAGCTGATCGAGGATAAGATGAATGCCGACCATGACCTGGTGGATGTCGGCATCCAAGCCATCCTATTCGTCGAGGACTCTATCCGCTTCTACAGTTCGATCCTCCCTTACCTCTTCAAGTTCCTCCTCAAGCAGTCGATGGTCTTCAGCACGGAGGCTCTCAATGAGCATGAACGTATGCTCCGCATGCGCGGCCGATGCAAGGTGCTCGTGGCTCGCGATTATGAGGAGGCTACGGCGCTGATCGATAAGTATCGCGATAATATTATGGGGCTCGTCACTGATGCTCGCTTCCCCCGCAACGGGGAGAAGGACCCGGGTGCCGGCTTCGCCGTCGCAAAGTACCTCCGCGAGCGTCGCCCCTGGGCTCCTGTCATCATGGAGAGCTCCGAGGCGGAGAATCGCCAACAAGCCGAAGAGTTGGGTTATGTCTTCCTTGATAAGAACTCGAAGACCCTCCCCATCGACCTCCGTAAGGCGGTGTCGTCGGAGTTCGGCTTCGGCGATTTCATCGTCAAGTATCCCGGCAATGGCCGTGAACTGATGCGTATCAAGAACCTCCGCGAGTTGCAACATAAGATCTTCGAAATCCCCGATGATCTCCTCCATTATTATTGCAGCACCAACTGCATCAGCCGTTGGCTTTATTCGCGTGCCCTCTTCCCGATAGCCGATTTCCTCCGCCAGTTCGAGTTTATCGACATCGCTGATGCCCCCAAGGTGCGGAAGCTCGTGTTCGAGTGTATCGTGCGCTATCGACGCATGAAGAACCGCGGCGTTGTGGCTGTCTTCCAGAAGGATTGCTATGACGATTACAGCAATTTCGCACGTATCGGCAGCGGATCGATGGGTGGCAAGGGGCGTGGCCTCGCTTTCATCGACCAAATCATCAAGCGTCACCCCGTGTGCGATAATTTCGAGGGTGTGCAGATCACTATCCCTCATACGCTCGTGGTCTGCACCGACATCTTCGATGAGTTCATGGATCGCAATAACCTCTATCCCGACGCCCTGTCGTCGCTCCCCAATGAGGAGATCTTGCGACGATTCCTCGAGGCGGAGTTCACTCCGGAGGTGCGTGCCGACCTGGCTGCATTCTTCAATGTGGTGAAACGCCCGATGGCGGTACGCAGTTCGTCGCTGATTGAGGATTCTCACTATCAACCCTTCGCCGGTATCTACAGCACTTATATGGTGCCTTATCTCGAAGATGCCGAGGCGCGCGTCAATATGCTCTGCGATGCCGTCAAGGCTGTATATGCCTCCGTTTTCTTCGCCGATTCGAAGGCTTATATGAATGCTACAAGCAATGTCATCGACCAGGAGAAGATGGCGGTGATACTCCAAGGAATGGTCGGCGATGACCATGATGGGTTCTATTATCCCAATTTCTCAGGTGTCGGTCGCTCGCTCAATTATTATCCTGTCGGCGAGGAGAAAACCGAGGAGGGGGTCGTGGAACTCGCCGCCGGTCTGGGTAGCTATATCGTGGATGGTGGAAAGGCGCTGAGATTCTCTCCCGCCCATCCCGATAAGGTGCTCCAAACTTCTACCTTGCAACTCGCACTGCGAGATACACAGACCTATCTGCATGCTCTCCCTCTGAAGGGCGTGGATAATTATCACTTCACTCCCGACGATACGTTCAATATCCGGAAGGTGGCGGTGGCTGATGCTTTCAAGTCGGGGGCGCTGAAGTATATGGTGTCGACCTACGATGTCTACGACCAGATGATCCGCGATAATGAGATCGGCCCGGGACGCAAGGTGCTCACTTTTGCCAATGTGTTGCGCCATGGCTCGTTCCCCTTGGCGCATATCTCGGAGTTTATGCTCACCACCGGCCAGTATGAGATGGGTCGCCCCGTAGAAATCGAGTTCGCCGGAAAGATTTTCCCCAAGCCTGATGAACATGGTCGTCGCGGCATCGTGTTCTGGCTTCAGATTCGCCCGATCGTCGACCAGAAGGAGATGCTCGATGATAATGTCACCGAGATCGACGACAGCGAGTTGCTCTTGCGCTCCGACACTGCCTTGGGTCATGGCTTGATGGATGGCGTGAAGTATCTCATATATGTCAAGCCCGAGGCTTTCGATGTGCTGAAAACTCACGACATCGCAGCCCAAGTGGGCGAAATCAATGAGGAAATGTCGAAGAATGGCGACCCCTATATCTTGATAGGTCCGGGGCGGTGGGGTACTTCCGACCCTTCGCTCGGCATCCCCGTGAGATGGGCGCAGATCTCCGGCGCAAGACTCATCATCGAGTGTGCTATCCCCGGACTGCGTGTCGAACCCTCGCAAGGTACGCATTTCTTCCAGAATCTTACCTCTTTCGGCACCGGATATTTCACCATCGACACCGAGCGTGGCAATGGTTATATCGACCGTGAATATATCAAGTCGTTGCCATGCGAACGCGAAACGGAGTATCTCAAGATTATCAAGTTCGATGAGCCCCTCACCATCGCCATAAATGGTCGCAAGTCGAAGGGTGTCGTCTTTAAGACAGCCCCTCATCGTGAGGAGCATCCCGAGTTATGAGCCCATCTCCCTGGAAAGTGTTTCTCCATCCTCGCCGCTATTCAAGAGAATTGATTGAGGCCGAGGAGGCAAGCGACAACCATGCCGCCGAATTGCAACAGGTTTGCGCCGATCGCGACTTGGCTCTCGACGAGCTCGCAAAGGTGCAATCTCATTACGACGATTTGCAGGGCAAATATGCCGACCTGCAACATAACTTCGATGGCCTGAATGAGAGTATTGCCATGATGAAGAAGGAGCATCTTCAAGCCATCGCTCCCTTGAAGGAGAAGATCGAGGAGCTCCAAGCGCAACTCGTGCATCAAGAGGAGATGGAACGAGCTCTCGTAGAGATCGACCGTCAACTCGATCAGGTCGAGGAGATGAAACGCAGTTATGAGAATCGCATCAATCGGTTGCGTGCCAAGATCATCTCGCTAAAGTCGCTGCAACAGCCGGAATCTTCGAGCGACATCGCCGCCGGTGTCATCGACATGACCACCGGACGGATCATCCCGAAAAAAGACTCCCGAAGAAATATAGACGAAGATTGGCTCGAATCCTTGCCGGATTAGAGCCAATCATTCGTAAGCATTAATTGAAGTACACCTTGGAAGTTCAATATATAGCGACATCGAC
>JBJEDL010000042.1:0-6362 GCA_051872035.1 Lepagella sp. | reverse complement strand
TGACGGAGTTGAAGATCAATAAATCGGCAGAGAAGGCACAACAGCAGATCTATGACAGAGAATACATCAATCGCTATTCACACCATAATCTGCCGATAATGACCGTAGCTATCAACTTCAGCACCGAGAGCCACACCCTCACCGACTGGATCATCAGTGCCATTATTGGTTCTTGATTTTTGGAGAATTTGTTGATTATTTATATATTTGCAATAAATATAACTTATAATTGATTTTATTATGAAGAAAATTTTAGTCGTGCTTGTGATGGCATTGGGGGCTATCGGTATGCAGGCACAGTATGAATGGATGGAGAATGCTCCTGAGAAGTATTTGCCGACGATGACAGAGAAAGTAATCAGCCGCGCGTCGGCATGCAATCAAGGAGAAGAGGCATTTATGGACTTTATTCCGAAATTCCGCACCGATGCCAAGTTCCGTGGAGAGCGCATCAAATTGGATCCTGAAGATGAGATGGGAAAGCTTACACTGAATTATTTTGAGAACTGGAATATCATCAAAGCCGGCTAGGGTGTAAACAAGCGCGAAGGATTGAAATATTACGGCACATGGTTTAACGTCAGCGAGAACATGGTATGCTTCCGATATTCAGACGAGCCGACCGATCCGAATGCCGAATGGGGTGGTAGCGGATCCTTATTTTGCTTCCAGCGAATAGAGGGCAAATGGTATCTGACATCAGTAATGATGGCAGGCTAACCTCCAACAAAGGAATGCACACTGTTTAGAGGTGCATTCCTTAGCTAAATAAAAAGAGAGTCAATCGGGATGGGCGATTGACTCTCTTTTTATTTGGATTATTCTTTTTTGGGGTTATGGGTTTTTGGCTGTTGCTGTGGTGGATGTAGAGCCTATGGTTATGGTGTAGGACTGGCCGGAAGTCAAACCGGGGCAAGTGATGAGCAAGCCTCCGGTAGAACTACCGCCGGGTCCACCACCGCCGGGTCCGGCAGCTATGACACCCCACCCTGAAGAGGATGACGAGGAATAGCCGTCAGGCACGACGAACGATGCCAACACCGTAGAGGAAGAATCCTTGATGGTAACCGTATCGCCCGCCTTCGCCGAATTGGAGGCAGTGACGTAAGGCTGAGTTGAGCCAGACTTCGAAGGGGCGGTATTGCTACCACCGAGAGCAAGTAATTGACCGCCGGTGAAATAGACGGAATAACCCTGTTCAGTGTTGGCATCAATGCCACACTCCGGAGAGGAAGCGCCGCAAGCACGGATCACACCACCCTCAATATAGACATTGCCATTCGAATCGAGACCATCATTGTGGGCGGCAACTACAGTGACATCACCACCCTTTATATACATGTGGCTCGAGCTATTGATGGCATCATCGTAAGAAGAGATAATGATCGTGCCATCATTGATGGTAAGAGTCGACTTGCTCTCGATACCCTCAGCGGCATTGCCGGAAGTGGAAACCGAGATTTTACCGCCATTGATCACGACATCGCCATCGACCTTGATACCCTTGGGCGAAGACTTATAATCACTATTGATATTATCGGCATTTCCGGTATAATTATCATTAGAAGTGCCATTCTGATAGACGAAAAGGCCGCCGGTGGTGGTGATGGTCATATCGCCACCATCGTAAGTAAAATTGCCATCGCAGTTGACACCCTTGCCACCGCTGCCGGTAGCCTTCAGGATGAACGTGCCATCAGATATCGAGATATTACCATCAGCGCCGAGGCAAGCTGCAGCCTTGGTTTTGAGATCTTCGGCATCCCACTCGCCGCCACCCTCCACGAGGATGTCGAACGAGCCGCCCGAGATCACGATATCGCTATCAGCCTTGATACCCTTGGCAGTGCGCGCTGTCGAAACGAGAGTTAACGATCCGCCGGAGATCATAGCCGATCCGGTGTCTTCAGCCTCTCGGTCGGTATCATCTTTGAAAGCGACCTGGATACAATCATCACCCACGCCATCGATTACGAGCGTGCCACTCTCCATGGAGAAATACTGATTGCAATTGATGCCATCCTTCACCGCGCCGGTGATCGTGATGGAGCAATTTTTCATCGTGACATACTCCTTGGCATAGATGGCATGGCTCTTGGATCCGGCAAGCGAAAGAGAGCCCTTGCCCTTGAGTTCGAGGTGTCCGGTGCAAGCGATACACCCCTTCTGCGAACCGGAAGCAGCATCCGCCAATGTATTGACCGTACCCTGCTTGATACTCAGCTCGACACGTTTGCCATTCTGAATATCGACAGGAGCCCCCGAGGGACAAGATAGCGACAAACCATTAAGAGCGATCGAAGCCTTATACGAACCGATGAGTTGGAACTGCCCCTGATCAGACGATCCGGAGAGGGAATAAGAGATCTCACCGCAAGTATCATCGCCGACCTCATCACTCTGAGTGATAGAGACCATAGCCCCCGAGACAGAGACATCGAGATAACGAGCTACATTGCCGGCAACGAAAACCGAAGCGGCATCATCGGCATAGACGACAGACACCGAGTTATCCTCGACCTCGGAATCATCTACCAGCATCTCCGAGACATCGGCTACGGCAAACGACTTACCCATCACCGAGAAAGAAGAGGCATCGGCGAAAGGTATCTCGCCGACCTGAGCGGCAGGGAAAGAATAAGAGACACTACCGCTACGCACCACCAGAGTCTGAGCCAAGCCGCAGAGTGCGAGCGGCAACAACATGGATAAAAGAATCAAAGTCCGTTTCATTTCACACACACTTTAAGGCATTTCGAATCAGACTTCACAATATAGACTCCGGCAGGGAGAGAGGCGCAAGCCTCGCGGACAGAGTCAAACGCACCGGCATACAGACCGGTGAGGCAGAAGACCTCAACCGGAGCCGAGCCGAGCGAAGAGATCGGAGAAGAGACCGCAGAGCTGAGATTCTGATCCAAGAAATAGATCTTGGAGAGAGAAGCGAGCGAGACCTGCAGCGACTCCGAGGGATTTTGGGCAAAGAGATTGCCCTCACTGAAAGAGACAGAGAGAGACTCCACGCCGATGGTTTGGTAACTACCATCGACACACTCCAATCGCAGATAAGGCCAATCGTAGGCCGACGCTAAAGAAGTGACGAGAATCAAACAGAGGCCTAAAAGGATTTTTCTCATAGGCAAAAATAATTGATTAATATTGGTGAGTATTGGCATCTATATCCTTATGCGTGATGCCACCGCGGTTCATACTTCTCCACACGTATGCGATGTATGCGAGCACGAAGGGTATGAAAATGCTCACCCACGACATAGTCTTCAGGGTATATACCGACGAAGAACTATTGGCTATGGTAAGAGAAGACTGAGGGAACGAATTGGAGGGGAGGTAGCAAGTGCCGTTATAGCCTGCGACGGCGAAGAGCGAAATCACCACGATAGCAGTGCCAACGCCGGCGAACCATATACCGGCACGCGTCTTGGTGAAAGCACCGGCGCCGATGCCATAGAGCACGCCTACCACACCGAGGAGAAGGATAATCATCCACCACCACATCTCAACATAATTATGGAAATAGAGGTTGGGGACATCGACCACTACCCCATCGGCATTGACCTGCTTGCCATCGGAGATGAAGAGGACCACGAGCCAAGCCACGAAGAGGATGGCGAAGATTGCACCATTGATGAAAGTCTTGCGACGCATGGTCGAGTCGAACTTCTCGTCCGCCTTGATATTATTGATGAAATATAGAGCGGCGAGAGTGCGCGCCAAGAAGAATACAGCCACACCGAGGAGGAGATTGCGCCAGCAGGCGATAGCCTCAAGGCCGCGAGTGGGAGCCCAGCGCGAGATAACGGGAGAAGCGCCATCCAAGAGATTGCCACGCACGACTTCGAATTGACCTCCGGAGAAGAGCATACCGACAGCCACTCCGAGGAGCACACATCCGAAGAAACCATTGATCATCAAGAAGATATCGTAGGTGCGAGTGCCGAAGATATTGCCACCCTTGCGACGATACTCATAGCTGACAGCCTGGAGCACGAAGCTTATAAGGATCGACATCCAGAGCCAATAAGCGCCACCGAAGCAGGTGGAATAGAAGAGGGGGAACGAGGCGAAAAAAGCGCCGCCGAAAGTCACCAAAGTGGTGAAAGTAAGCTCCCACTTACGGCCCAACGAATTGACCATAAGTTGGCGATCCTTCTCACCCACATTACAATATAGCATCGACTGGCCACCCTGCACGAAGAGTAGGAACACCAAGCAACCGCCGAGGACGGCGATGATAAGCCACCAATAGGCTTGCAATAATTCTAACTGTGTCATAACGCAAATGATTTATTAATGAGCAGCCTCGATATTGCCTTTGGAGGCCTTATTGATGTAATGAATCATAATAGAAATTTCGGCAACGAGAAGCGCCGTAAAGAGGATGGCGAACATCCAGAAAGTGAACTGCACCGAAGATGCGGAGACATCGCTGATGGCGGCAGTGGTGGGCATCAGATCATTGATAACCCAAGGCTGACGGCCTACTTCAGCGACAATCCAACCGGCTTGGCTGCATATCCACACCAACGGGATCGAGATGATGCCCACCCAGCAGATGAGGGGATGAGCCAGAAGATTCTTCTTACGATAAGAGAGGAAGAGAGCCACGATGCAGATTAAGAAAAGGAATCCGCCGAGGAAGCACATCACGCGGAAAGCATAGAACGTGAGAGCCACCGGTGGCACAGCATCCTTGGGGCTATCGAGATAAGCATATCCGAAATACTTGAAATTATCTTGGATGCGCTGCGAAGCGAGAGCCATCGCCTCCTTATCGCCAGCCTTCGACGCCTTGTCATAATCGGCGAGAGCTGCTTGTGCCTCCTTGCCCATAGCAATACGATCAGCGTAAGAAACGGTGTTGATAGTATCGCCATTCTGATCGATAGAGACGCCGGCGATGATGTCATCGATGCCGGGGACGAAAGAATTGGGATCATGGTTGGCGAGAATCGAGAGGAGTTTGGGGATGCGAATATCATACTTCACCGGCTCCTGATCATCTCCCGGCTCCTTATCAATATTTACGACGCCGATTAGAGTAAAGCTTTGGCCTACTTCACCCTTGTAGAGACCCTCCATAGCGGCGAGTTTCATCGGTTGGGTTTTGGTAACCTCGACAGCCGACTTATCGCCGGTGAACATAGTAAGGAGCATACCGACGAGACCGACCCAGGCACCGATCTTGATAGAAGTGCGGGCAGCCTGTTCATTTCGATGGCGGAGCAACATCCAGCAGCTGACACCGATCACGAAAATGCCGGCGAGACACCAACCGCTCATCACGGCATGGAAGAACTTATTGATGGGGACCGGATTGAAGGCGACTTGTGCGAAATCGACCATGACATTGCGCATTTGCGCCGGGTCGAACTCCATACCGACGGGGTGTTGCATCCAGGAGTTGGCTACCAGGATCCAATAAGCCGAGAGAGAGACGCCGAAAGCGACGAGCCATGTGGAGACGAGGTGGAAGCGCTGACTCACGCGATTCCAGCCGAAGAACATTACCGCCACGAAAGTAGCCTCCATAAAGAAGGCGAATATACCCTCGATGGCGAGAGGAGCGCCGAAGATATCGCCGACGAACCAGGAATAATTCGACCAATTCGTACCGAACTCAAACTCGAGGATGAGGCCGGTGGCGACACCGATGGCGAAATTGATGCCGAAGATAGTCATCCAAAACTTGGTGATACCCTTCCACGACTCCTTCTGAGTGCGGACATAGATACTCTCCATAATGGCTACGATAAAAGCCAGACCGATGGTGAGAGGTACGAATAGCCAATGATACATGGCAGTAAGAGCGAACTGCGCTCTTGACCAATCGACCACGTTAACAAGATCATTCATAGGGATAGATATTAAAGTTAAAACAAATTCGAAAAGAAATCGCGAGCAGAAACTCGTGCATGGAAACCAAGGAGAGATCAGAGAGAGAGGGGTTAGCGATCAGTCAGGTTTGATCTCACCGCCTCCGCTCGAGCGGCATCATCATCGTAATTTTGCTGCAAAATGTTGGGGAAAAAGAACAACTTAATGACCAAAAACATCACCACCAACTTGATGATAATAATCATCCACAACGTACGCCCGATGGTCATATTTTTAAAGCCATCGCGATACATCAAGAAAGCGTCTCTAAAGAAAGATTTTATTCTCATAATGCAACAAAAAAAGCGACAAAAAAAACGATTAAAACACCATTAATGCAAATGTACGAAAAAAAATCTAAAAAAAGAACTAAAAAACTAAAAACTTGTTTTGCGTTTTCAGTTTTTTAATATAACTTCCCGAGTTTGGGAGTTTGCACACATAATAATCGGACACTCAATAACTTA
>JBJEDL010000041.1:0-6464 GCA_051872035.1 Lepagella sp. | reverse complement strand
AGCGGATAACGTCAGTAGCAAAACCGATGTTATCCGCTGAAATTTTTCGCAAAATTGTATTGCATGGATGCTGAAATCGTAAAGTCTTCGCTGACAGTCACCCTTGAATATCAGTGAATTACCCACTACGGAACCAGTGGTTCCGTTAACTGCTATGCAGCCCCCATCGCCCTCCGAAACGATGCCGAAAATCTTGCTTTTTCTCGTTGCGTTATATGCAGAAGCCACCCCAAGCCACCGAGCCGATTGGGCGGTCAAACGCTCGTCGTGCGTGACAATACTTTGTCACCACGACACCGCTTTCGTTGGCGATGAGCGGTGATGACGAGGCTGTGCGAGTGCTAGCTGAAATTGGGCGATTAGCGGCAGACGCTTGGAGCAAAGAGCATCGAGGGTGTCGGCATTGCCACCAATGCCGAGCGACTGTGTGGGTGAAAGGAAGCCCGGGCGTTGGCAGACACCTCTGACCGTAGAGAGGGAGTGTCGCCATAAGCAAGAGGGCTGACTGTAACCTACACTGTCGCGCACCCTGAGATGCCCTGAGCCGTAGGCTGCTCGTAGCGTCAGAGCGGTTCGTCAATCAGCCGTAATGAGTTCATGCCGAAGTCGTGCCGTTCATCGGGGAGGGATTGAGCGAAGCGAATGTGATTTGTTGTGGCTCGGCTCAACATCTCGGCATCGGCAGTCCTTAGTGGGTGGGCATAGCGCATTGAATGTATCGGCGCAGTGCGACTTGGAGAGCGCAGTGGAGACTGCTCTTTCGGAACAACAAGTCGGTGAAAAGAGCGTATCGAGATGCCGCCCATGACGTAGGTTATCGCTTCAGCGCTTCGCTTGCGAAGAATAGGCGGCAGGCAATTAGTGACCGAAGGAAACTGTGTGCCGACCTCGTCACGCCCTGCCCCGTAGGGTTCACGGACTTGCCGAAAGTGGCAGTAGTAACGGAGAGCGCAAAGGAGTTAGTCAAAGCCGATTGCTCAATGCTCTATCGGGTGGGTCAATAAAGCCGATGTTGAAGCTGTGAGCCGATTGTGTGCGGAGGTTGATGTGATAATGTCGGCATACTTCTGTGGGTGGGAAAAATGTGGCAAAGAGTGTCGGCAACTACGTGAGTGAGGGGCGTAATGGAGATTGTGCTTTCGGGTAAACAACTTGGAGCCAAGCGTACAGCAAGGTGTCGTGGAGTTTACGGAGCGACAGGCAATGTGCAATCGTAGCAGAGCCGGAGCGTTGCCGAAGACCGTCTGAAGGGCGGTCTCGGCATAAGCTTAGGAGCAGCGGAGATAGCAATTTGCCGACCTTGCCGTACCCTGACCGGCTCGTAGTTGCCGAAAGTGACAAGCGTAATGAAGAACCGATTGAGCGGTGAACTGCCGACTGCGTGCCACATTGCGGGTGGGTCAGGTTATGGAATTTGGAAATTGGGATTTGGCAATTGGGGCTACCGCACCGAAGCATTTATCCTATTTCCAATCGCCAATTTCCAATTTCCTATTCATCGTGCGAGCATTAAAAAAAGCCGAAGTTGAGCCGGCTTTCAGTGTGAAGAGTGAGTTGGAGCGTTAAATTGCTGCTTGCGACCAGCGAGTGATTGGAAAATAATTGTTCAAGCCGGCTTTGTAATAGAGCCATGACGGAACTCGGCAGATCATCTTTCCCGGCTCGTCGCCGTCGGCAACAAAGTGTGAGAGCGACTTTGAGAGCCAGAATTTGACTTCCACCCCGGCTTCAGTGTGGAACGAGAGAAGCTGCGCTTTCTCTGTGGCGAACTCCATGATTGAGGCGAGCACCTTGAACTCAACCATTTTACGCTTTTTCGGCTCGGCGGCAGTTTTCTGTGCTGCCTCTTTGAGTTGTGACACTGCTTGTTCAACCACCTCTGACACGAGGGCTACTTCCTGCTGTTTTGATGTTTTCTTTCTCATTTGTTTGAAGTTTTGAGGTTAGACTTGTGGCTCGCGAGAGCCTTTGTTTTTACGAACAAGTGCGACATAGGGAAAAGCGAGGTTGATTGTCAAGGGTGAGCCGCAGTTTGCAGAGATATTTTAACATCTCGAAAACCAGCGAACGCACAGCGCACACTTGCCCTTGACTGCCGAGCGACCTATGTAACTTTGTGAAGTCAAAAATGATAGGCGGAAGCGAAGCCCTTACAAGTCGTCTCCAAAACGAGTGAGAAAGGAATAAGTCACAGCGGAATGTGGCTCTCAGATGTGAGTTGGGCAAGCCCTATGTGTCACTCAAAGATGCGGCAAGCCGATGCCGAAAATACTGATGTGCGGTTGAGCCAAGGTTGCGCGCCAATCATAGAATTTCCCGACGAATGAGGCGGTAGCCAAACCACACCGAAGCCAAAGGTGGAAATAGGAAATTGGCAATTGGAAATTGCTCTCACGTTACCGTCAACGTTGAGCCGAATAGAAAAGATGTTCAGCCATGGCGTGGCTCTACAATGCAGGACCGAACGATTCCAATCACTCGCCGCAAGTGGCGATTGCTCCAACTAACTCCACACAAAAAGCCGCCAACGTATCACTACGTCAACGGCTACACATTGAACATTAGGCAAATAGTTTCGCAAAAAATTGCTACACTTTTCATGATTGACTAACTTTGCATTAGTATGAAGAAGTTTTCACTGGTTATTTTATGTATACTCTGCTATAGCAGTGCTATAGGTGCAACGCTAGAGGAAGAGTTACGCAACTACTTGGGCGCACAGTCGACACATGTAGGTGTTGCCATAATAATGGGAGGTGACACGATAAGTATAAACGGTTCAGATCTGTTTCAGATGAATAGCGTTATGAAGATGTTTCAAGCAGCGGCTGTCGTTGACAAAGTGCCGTTAGACTCTGTAATAACCATTCAACCTGATGAGTGGCAGACCGACACTTGGTCTCCACTGTTAAGAGAAAACGGCACTTGTTTATTGAAAATATCGGTGTCTGATCTGTTGAGACAGTCGTTACAAGAAAGCGACAACAATGCTTGTGACTTTCTTTTCAATCATGTTCTTGACGTGACAGAAACACAAGCATGGTTGACAACAAGAGGCGTCAAAGGAGTAAATATTTGTTGGAATGAGGCTGAAATGCACCAAGAGCCTTCGCGAAGTGAGGATAATTGGTGTACACCTATATGTGCTGCCGAGTTTATTGACAAGCTATACACCTCCGACATTGTGAAAAATCCACAATTCATTCGAGAAACATTAATGGGCTGCACTACTGGAATGGCACGATTGCCCAAGGCATTTGATAATACGGTAGTGAAGATTGGGCATAAGACTGGCAGCGGTTTCAATGATGAATACGGAAATCCCCTAGGCACTAACGATATAGGTTTCATTCAGTTACCTAATGGCAAACATTATTCAGTCGCTGTGTTCGTTAGGTGGTGGCCAGGTAATATATCAGATGCCGAAAAGGTTATTGGTGATATTTCCACCTTGGTTTACAAGTGGGTAATGCAATAACAAGAGCCGCCCTTTCGAGCGACCCTTGCGTGGGATTAGGCGGCTTAGTAACGGCGGAACACGTAGCCGTCGGCGAAGAGATAGTCGAACATGAACAAGTCGCGAGCGAAGCGTTCGTAGTCGAAGTATTGGGCGAGATTACCCATTTGGCGTTCGATGTCGTAACATTCGGCAACTATCTATTCAGCGTATTCTTCCTCGGAAGCGTACTGACCGCAGAACTTATCCTCGAACTCGTCGAGAGAGTCGAATTCATCCATGAATGCGTCGACGGCTTCAGTGGAGTATTTGTCGCAGAGCTCGCTGTAAGCCTTGATGTTGTCAAACGTTTCTTCATCGAAGCAAGATTCGCTGTAGAATTGGCGAGGGAAAGAGTCGTAATCCTGAAACATCAGCTCTGGATCATCCTCGTCGGCGTGGATAGCGTAGCAGAAGTTGATGAACTCATCGTAGTCGTCGAAGGAAGAGAGGTCAACCCATAAGCCGCGAAGCCCGGCTTCGCCGTAGTACTTGGCGTATGTGCCGCAATAAACGGCAGGCTCGCCATCGAGGTTGGCTTTGTGTTCTTGGATTGCTGTTTCGAGTTCAGCGACAGTGAAGTCGAGGTCGGTGAGTCGTTCGATGACTCTTGAAGTGATGTTCATTTCACCAAATTGAAGTTTCATAACTGTTGGAATTTGAGGGTTTAACATATTGTTCATTTTTGAAAGTTTTATACTGCCCCCAAAGTGCCGTCGAGCCGACAATGAGACAAGGGAGAGTCGCAGTTTGCAACGAAGCGAAAACAAGCGAACGCAGAGCGCACACCTGCCCTTGTTGTTCGGATAGGCGGCAATAACTTTGCGGCATAAAACGGAAAAATGAATGATATGTCCGAAAATGGAAACTGATATTAAACTTGGTGGAGTGAACTAAACGGAAAGATGTCGGAGAACGACCGACCTTGATGTAACGAAAGCTGACGAAGATACTGCAAAACAAAGCCACACCTCATAGCGAAGCCTTTCCACCACTGCGGCACATAGCCGGGTGCCACGGTAGGCTTATGCGTTGAACTCCTTTGGCGACACGTTTCGTTCATCCTGCTACGCATCCTTGCCGGCGAGCCGAACTGATGTGTAAAGATTGCGACCCTCGCAAATTCTACGCCTTGCAAGATGATGAAACCAAACGACAGTTACTCCACCAAAGCCGAGGCTTGGCTCTCTCTTCGAGGATAAACAAGGTCAGTGCGTCGCTGAAGCGGTAATTGCCGAAAGAACCCAAATGGCTCGACCAATCCGACCACGCACGCCGCCGAGATTTGCATATTTGACTCTCGATGTTCCGCCATTACCAAGCCGCCCCACGCAAAGGTGTCGCCCGAAAGGGAGGCTCTTACCTATGTAGTACACATTTAACTTTCCTGAGCATTAACTCAAGGGTGTAAATGGAGAGAGGGGCGTTAAGTTAGTCCTCAAGTTCATCCTTGATGAAGAGAGTGATTACAGGGAGATGTCGGCGGTCTTCCGAGTAGTCGCGCTCCACGCTGAAGTGGGCGGAGAGGTCATAGACTGAGGCGAACGCGAGAATCTCTTCGGGCCAGTAGAATGTGTCGCAGTATTTACCGTCAGCCTGATAAGGGGTGATGTTGATGGCGAACTTGCGAGTGCCGATGAAGGCTTAGGCGGTGATGTGCATGTCGGGCGATGAGTGGCGAGAGTTGATTGTTTGCTCGATTTGAGCGGCAACCTTTTTGAGTTGTTTGCTTGTCATTGTGTTGAAATTTAGAGTTATTGAATGTGGATTATCTTGTAGTCCGCGGTGCGAGAGCCATTGGCTCAGGCAACCACGGATTGAACCATTACGTAGTCGGCGTCTTCGACCATTGATGCTGCCTGAGCCTGAGCCTCGTCGGCGTTATCGGCTTCGATTTCAAACGTGTAGCTTTCGCCGTCGAAAGTGATGACTTCACAAGTGAATGAGCTGAGCTCGTTGTCGTAGTCGGAAGAGAAGAAGTTTGAGTTGGAAAATACAGCGGTCATAATTTTGAAGTATTTGAGGTTTGACTTTCGTGCTTGATGCACTTGTTAATTTTTACGCACAAGTCAAAGCAAACCGCATAGCCGATTGAACGCAAGGGTGAACGACCGATTTTTAAGCCCTGCCGTTAAAAGTTTTTTAGAGTAAGCGTAAAGAAAAAGTTTTATAAAAATCTGTCAGTGAATTGTGTCGCGTAGCAGCCCTTTCGTGATTGAGCGCGGGCGCTAACTTTGTGACGGAAAAATAGAAGTGCTGAGAGCACAGCAAAGGCGGACTGAGGATGCGCCACAAAATTATGATTGCTGTTTCTTTCGCAAGCTCCGCTCAACTCAAACGCCGTAACTGCAAACTACAGACAGCGTGCGACCACCTTATTCACCCTTGAAGTTATCACCGAGATCGCAAAGTGTACTCCGCAAACCGAAGCTAAAACCCAAAAGTAGCGAATATAAAAATGCAGCCCAGTCCGAAGACATAGACTGCACACCGCTTCATGTTACCGAGCCTGCTGCTCTGCTCCCTGGACTAACCACATTCAATACCGCTTTTATTCAATCGACATGACAACAACCGAAGTCGCCCTCACGAGCAACCAACTCTGCCACACCAACATCATCCATGCACATCTCCACCGCAGCCCGGCACCGCATCGTCACACCAACCTTACCCCCAATCAACAATGTTCGGTAAGCGACACAATCTGCACAAATAAATCAGTTCCCCTCAGTCCCTCGCCCTCACATCGGCATCCGACTTCACGAACGCCAACATCCCCAATCACACTCCACTCAAAGCCTTGAGGATTAACAGCGCATAACCATAAAAAATAATGCAGATTATTTAGCGTTAAACTGACTCTCAAAGGTTTAATTTATAATATATTGATATTGAAAACAATACCTTTAAAAACGCAGATTCTACCTGCAAGTGCAAAATTAGGAAATAAAATTGAAAAATTCAGCGA
>JBJEDL010000040.1:0-29221 GCA_051872035.1 Lepagella sp. | reverse complement strand
ACCTTCACGAGCCTTTCCCCGGTTGAAAATTCAAGCCATTAACTGAATATCCCTATTTAAGTGATATATGCAGATTGTGCTGATTGAGTATGAAAAATAGGGGCGTATCTTTTGGATACGCCCCTATTATGGTTGGGTTGGTTTTTGTCTTTGGGTTGTTGCCCTTCAGCAGATTATTTGAAACGACGGTTGCCTTCGAGCACGGGCTTGCCATCATTGGCAACGATCTTCTTGTCCATGCCACGCTTGAAGATGCGGTATGCGATCGGAGCTGCACAGTAGAGCGAGCAGAATGTACCGACTACTACACCGAAGATCATAGCGAATGTGAACGAACGGATGGTGTCGCCACCGAGGAAGAAGATACAGAGCAACACGAGCAGTGTCGAGAACGATGTCATAATCGTACGGCTCAAAGTAGTGTTGAGTGCCTTGTTGAAAGTCAACAGACGATCCTCCTTCGGATACTCCTTGATCATCTCACGCACACGGTCGAACACAACCACGGTATCGTTGATCTGATAACCGATGATGGTCAGCACGGCAGCGATAAATGATTGGTCGACCTCCATAGAGAAGGGCAAGAAGCCCCAGCAGAGTGAGTAGAAGCCGATGATCAGGAATGAAGTGAGAGCCACGGCGCAGAGTGCACCTACGGAGAAGGCTACGTTGCGGAAACGGAGCAAGATGTAGAGGAACATACAGATCAATGCGATGCCCACAGCCCAATATGCGTCACGCTTCATATCGTCAGCCACTGAAGGACCTACCTTCTGGATAGAGAGGATACCACGGCTTTCGTCGGCGATGGTAAAGGCAGTCTTATCCATTACCTTGCCACCGACGGTGAGTTCGCTCTTCAAGCCCTCATAGAGGAGGTCGGTGATCTCATTTTCTACACCTTCAGCCTCGTCAGTGATCTTATAGTTGGTAGAGATACGGAGCTTTGAGGGATTGTCGATGGTGATTACCTGCACGGATACGGTCTTATCGTTAGCCTTCGATTGCAAGAGGTTGGTAAGATTGGTTTGCACAGCCTCACGGTCGACATCCTTCTCGAATTGCACCACATAGTTGCGACCACCCGAGAAGTCGATACCCTGGTTCATACCGCGGAACACGAGCGAAGCCACACCGATCACGATCAGTGCACCCCATACGATATAAGCAGTCTTGGCTTGACCCATGAAGTTGACCTTGGGGTTGGTCAGGAAGTTGCGGCTCATGGCAGTGGCGAAAGTCATACCGCCGTTGCGACCATTCTTGGTGAGGAGGTCGAATGCTACGCGAGTCACGAACACTGCTGTGAAGAATGAGCAGACGATACCGATAATCAGGGTAGTGGCAAAACCCTTGATGGGGCCTGAACCGAAGGCGAGCAGGATCACACCGGTGATGACAGAAGTCAAGTTAGAGTCGAAGATAGCGGAGAATGCGTTGCTATAACCTTCGGCGATGGCTTGACGCAACTTCTTGCCATTCTTGAGTTCCTCCTTGGTACGCTCGAAGATAAGCACGTTGGCATCAACAGCCATACCGAGAGCCAGCACGATACCGGCGATACCCGAGAGGGTAAGCACAGCCTGGAACGAAGCCAAGATGCCAAGAGTGAAGAAGAGGTTGAGGATCAAACCGCAGTTTGCCACCAAACCGGGCACCCATCCATAGTAAGCGACCATCAAGATCATCAAGAGGATGATAGCCACGATGAATGATACGAAGCCCATCTGGATCGCCTCGGCACCAAGGCTCGGGCCGATCACGTTGTTGCTCACCACATCTACGCGTGCCGACATCTTACCTGACTTGAGCACGTTGGCGAGGTCGTTGGCCTCTTCGGGAGTGAAGTTACCGGTGATCTGAGAGCTTCCGCCGGTGATCTCATTATTTACGTTAGGGAATGAGTAGACATTATTGTCAAGCACGATGGCGATGGCGCGGCCGATGTTGTTGCGAGTGATAGTAGCCCACTCCTGAGCGCCGCGGTTGGTCATCTTCATGTTGACCATGTTACCCTGCATATTGTCATATTCCGAAGACGCAGAAGTCACGGCGTCACCTTCGAGAGCCGCGTCGCCCTTGAGGGCTACGAGTTCCCAATAAGCATCCTTGATATCCTCGCCGTTAGCCTTCTTCATGACGTTGCCCTTGGCATCGGTGCGGGGGAACTCGGCGGGCTTCACGCTCCATACCAAAGAGAGGTCGGAGGGGAGAAGCTTCTTAGCCAAGTCGCTGTTCATCACCGAGTCAACGAGCATCTTGTTCGAAGGAGTCACCATGCCGACTACAGGGCTGCCGCTGCGTTGAGCACCACCCAAGAGAGCGATCACGTTGAGGTGATTTACGCTATCCTGTGCTGCATACTGTGCTGCGAAATTCTGGAGGTCGCCGGCGATCTCATTATAGTTATAAACTTCGTAGAATTCCAGGTTGGCGCTTGACTTAAGAAGGTCGGTGACACGCTCAGGCTCCTTGACACCGGGGAGTTCCAACAAGATTTGACCCTTCTTGTCTTGGAGCTTCTGGATGTTGGGAGCCACAACGCCAAATTGGTCGATACGAGTGCGGAAGATATTGAAAGCAGCATCGACTTGGCTGTCGACTTGCTTATTGAGGGCAGCGATTACCTCATCGTTGGAGGCATTGCTCTTGAGCTGACCCATGAACTCGCCTTCACGCACGAAAAGACCTGACATCACTCCCGGCTGGATCTGAGCTCCCACCTTCGAGATGAAATCGGCATCGCTGGTCTTGGCGCCTGCATCTTGAGCCTTCTTTATAGCTGCATTGATCTGAGCGAGTTGCTGCTCGCCCGATGCATACTGGCGAAGTATGTCAGGCACTGACACCTCAAGCACGACGTTCATACCGCCCTTAAGGTCAAGGCCGAGACCCACTTCCATCTTGCGCACTTGGTTGTAGGTGTAACCTAAGTAAACTTTCTCTTTGTCGATCGAATCGTTGAATTGCTTCAAACTCTGTTTGTAAGCGTCGTTGGTCTCGTCTGTGGTCTTCGACATCTTCGCTGCGTACGCTTTTGCCTCGTTCTCATAGTGACGTGTCACAAACGAGAATGAAATGTAAAAACCGCATATCAAAACCAGCAGACCCGCAATGACGCTGATAAACCCTTTGTTCTGCATTTGTTTTGTTATTATTTTTTAATTATTAATTTTTTTGCACCAAAAGTCACCACCCATAGAGGCGGTAGATAGTTTAAGTTTGCAAATATACCTCTTTTTTTTGATGTTTTTGTTATAGATGATTACAAATTTTGCTTTTTATGGCGATTTTATCGATTATTTTGCTTATTTTTGGTGTCGCATTGCGAGTTCCGACTCTTTTTTGACTCCTTTTTATATATATTGGGGGTTGTAAGTGAGCCGATTCGCTATTCTTCTATTTTGATCGATGATGAGAAATTATCATAATTTTTATACAGCTTTTCTGATCTCTCTCCTGACAGTGTCGATATGGTCGTGTGCCAACATGGGTATGCCTTCGGGCGGTCCGATCGATGAGGATCCCCCGCGAGTGGTGTCATGCAGTCCCCCCTCCGGCTCGGTCGGAGTGAAGGATTCGAAGATGACCATCACCTTCAATGAGTTGGTCAATGTCAAGGATGCCTTCTCCAAGGTTGTGGTATCGCCGGCCAATGTGGCGATACCTCGCGTCACATCCTCGGGCAAGAGGGTGCGTATCGAGTTTGATTCCTTGGCGCCCAACACCACCTATACCGTCGACTTCGCCGACGCCATCGAAGACAACAACGAGGCGAACGCCCTCCAGGGCTATGCCTACTCCTTCTCCACCGGTGAGAATATCGACACGCTTCGCATCTCGGGGCGTGTGCTCGGGGCGCGTAATCTCGAGCCGCAACAGAGCATGCTCGTAGGTGTCCACTCCAACCTCAGCGACACCGCCTTCTCCACCCTCCGTCTCCTGCGAGTCGCCAAGACCGACGACCGTGGCGAATTTACCATCCGCGGCCTCGCCCCCGGCAAGTATCATATCTTCGCTCTCACCGACAATGACAACGACTATCGATACTCCTCGCCCGAAGAGGATATGGCCTTCTACGACTTGGAGATCGAACCGACCTCCGAGCAGACCGTAGCTATCGATACCATCTATGACCTAAAGGCCGGCACGGTCGACACTATCATCCGTCGTCCTCGCACGCGATTCCTCCCCAACGATATCCTGCTGAGATCGTTCAATTCGGAGATTCGCCAGCAGTATATGACCAAGTATGAGCGACTTGACTCCACACGCGTCTTCCTGAAGTTTAATACACGCGCCGACTCATTGCCCCAAATTAAAGTGGAGGGACGCCCTGACATCACTCGACTCGGACGTCTCGAAGCCTCGGAACGTCTCGACTCCTTGGTGTGGTGGCTTACTCCCGATCTGGTCAAGACCGACTCGCTGCGTCTGCATGTCACCTATACTCGCACCGACCAGAATCTTGTGGCAAGCGTAGTGACCGACACTCTCGACTTCAACACAGCCAAGCCCAAGCCTGCCAAGAAGAAAAAATCGGGCAAGGATAAGAAGATGCAAGTGTCGGTGGCTGACTCCTTGGCGAAGATCACCACCTCCTTTGAGCTGAAGCAATCGGGTTCGGCAGATGTCAATATGCCCTTGACTCTGACCATCCCCACCCCCTTGGCGCGCCTTGACACGACAGCCGCCCGACTCTATGTCAAGGTCGACACCAACTTCGTCAGAGCCCCGCAGCGACTCCGTTTCTTCTCTCCCGACCCCTTGCAGCCACGCACATATAATATAGACTATCCCTGGGATTATGGTGCCGAATACCGCCTTGAGATCGACACCCTCGCCGGCGTCGACATCTATGGCAAGGCGACTCGCCCCTTCAAGCAGGAGTTTAAGACCAAGAGCGAGGGGGACTACTGCTCGCTCCTCTTCCACCTCACCGGATTGGAGGATACACCCTCCTTCGTCGAACTCCTCAGCAAGTCGGACGCCGTGGTGCGCACTGAGATTGTCGAGAATGGAGATGCCTACTTCCCCTTCCTCACTCCGGGACAATATTATGCTCGCGTCGTGCTCGACCTCAACGACAATGGCGAATATGACACCGGCAACTACCTCTTGGGCTTACAACCCGAATTGGCATACTACTATCCAAAGGCGATCAATGTCAAGAAGAACTGGGATAAAGAGGAAAATTGGGCAGTCTTTGACACGGCAGTCGATCAGATGAAGCCGAAGGCCCTCTTGAAGAATAAGCCTAAAGAGAACAAGAATGCCTCACGCCTCAAGAGCAAGAACAAGAATGGCGAGAGCGGCGAAGAGGGAGAAGAGGAGGAAGAAGACACCTTCGATCCGACGCGCAATCCCTTCGATCCCAACGACAAGGGAAATCGCCAGCATGGCATCAACTACTAAAAGGATAGCATTAAATACTATAAAAGAGGGCGTCTCTTCACGAGACGCCCTCTTTTATATAGGAATTAACGGGGATTATTTACGGCACTTAGCAGCGATGAACTCACGGTTCATGCGAGCGATGTTCGCCATCTTGATGCTCTTGGGGCACTCAGCGGCGCAAGCACCGGTGTTGGTGCAGTTACCGAAGCCGAGTTCATCCATCTTAGCCACCATGGCGAGAGCGCGGCGATCGCGTTCCACGGCGCCCTGGGGCAGACGAGAGAGCTGGTTGATCTTAGCCGAAACGAAGAGCATAGCCGAGCCATTCTTACAAGCAGCCACACAAGCGCCACAGCCGATGCAGCTTGCAGAGTCCATAGCCTCGTCAGCCTGCACCTTAGAGATAGGAATGCTGTTGGCATCCTGAGCGCCGCCGCAGTTGAACGACACATAGCCGCCTGCCTGCTGG
Organism: Lepagella sp.; assembly: GCA_051872035.1. Classification (GTDB taxonomy): domain Bacteria; phylum Bacteroidota; class Bacteroidia; order Bacteroidales; family Muribaculaceae; genus Lepagella. The sequence continues at coordinate 23,355 of JBJEDL010000040.1, read as the reverse complement.
ATCTTATCGAATGCGTTGCGGTCTACCATCAAGTCCTTGATTACAGGGAACGCAGCCGAGCGCCAGGGCTCCACGGTGATAGTCTCGCCGTTGCGGAATCTACGCATATAGAGCTGGCAGGTGGTGGCACCTGTAGCGGGACCATGAGGGTGTCCGTTGATATAGAGCGAACACATACCGCAGATACCCTCGCGGCAGTCGTGGTCGAATACGATGGGCTCTTCTTGACGCTCCACGAGCATCTCGTTCAAGATGTCGAGAGTCTCAAGAAAAGATGTATCGGGCGTAGTCTCGACTCCTTCATAAGTCACAAATTCGCCCTTAGCCTTCGGGCCGGCTTGACGCCACACCCTAAGATTGACTTTCATTATTTTATCTTCCATAGTTGCTTATTTTATGACTTATAGTTACGAGTCTGTACCTTGATTGCTTCATATTCCAGAGTCTCCTTGATGAGCTCGGGAGCCTTCTCGTCAGAGCCTTCATACTCCCAGCAGCTTACATAGAAGTAGTTCTCATCGTCGCGCTTGGCTTCGCCCTCTTCTGTCTGGTATTCAGTACGGAAGTGGCCACCGCAGCTCTCGTTACGGTTCAATGCATCGTAAGCGATGAGTTTACCCATGGTGATGAAGTCGTTGAGACGGAAAGCCTTGTCGAGTTCGACGTTCATGCTCTCACCCACAGTGCCGGGCACATAGAGGTTGGTGTTGAACTCCTTGCGGAGGTCGTCGAGCATGGTGATGGCCTTCTGCAAGCCCTCTTTGTCGCGAGCCATACCGACATATTCCCACATGATGTGACCCAACTCCTTATGGATAGAGTCGACAGAGCGTTTACCCTTGATGTTCATCAGGCGTTCCTCTTCAGCGACACACTTCTTCTCGGCAGCGTCGAATTCGGGAGTGTCGGTAGTGAAGTGAGGCACGGTGATTTGGTCGCTCAGATAGTTCTGGATAGTGTAGGGGAGCACGAAATAACCGTCGGCGAGACCCTGCATCAGAGCGGAAGCACCGAGGCGGTTTGCGCCGTGGTCGGAGAAGTTACACTCACCGATAGCGAAGAGACCCTTGACCGAAGTCTGGAGCTCATAGTCCACCCAGATACCACCCATGGTGTAGTGGATAGCGGGGAAGATCATCATCGGGTTGTAATAGTTGAGGCCATCTTCGCCCACCTTGGCGAGTTCGCCGGGGTTGACGTCAGTGATCTCCTCATACATATCGAAGAGGTTGCCATAGCGCTGGCGCACCACGTCGATGCCGAGGCGGTTGATAGCCTCAGAGAAGTCGAGGAACACGGCGAGGCCGGTGTTGTTAACGCCGAATCCATGGTCGCAACGCTCCTTCGCGGCGCGAGAAGCCACGTCGCGAGGCACGAGGTTACCGAAGGCGGGATAGCGACGCTCCAGATAGTAGTCGCGGTCAGCCTCAGGGATATCGCTACCCTTGATTTCGCCGCTCTGGAGACGCTTGGCATCTTCGAGCTTCTTGGGCACCCAGATGCGGCCGTCATTACGGAGAGACTCTGACATAAGAGTCAACTTCGACTGCTTGTCGCCATGCACGGGGATACATGTGGGGTGGATCTGCACGAAAGCAGGGTTGGCGAAATATGCACCCTTGCGATAGCAAGCCATAGCGGCAGACACGTTGCAGCCCATGGCGTTGGTCGAAAGGAAGTAGGTATTGCCATATCCGCCGGTGGCGATTACGACAGCGTGAGCGGCGAAGCGTTCGAACTTACCGGTGACGAGGTTCTTGGCGATGATACCGCGAGCGCGTTCCACGCCATCCTTATCCTTGATAAGCACGAGTTCGTGCATCTCATAGCGGTTGTAGCTCTTCACCTTTCCGGCTTGGATCTGACGGTTGAGTGAAGAATAAGCGCCGAGCAGGAGCTGCTGGCCGGTCTGACCTTTGGCATAGAAAGTACGGCTTACCTGAGCGCCACCGAAAGAGCGGTTGGCGAGCAAGCCACCATATTCGCGAGCGAAAGGCACACCTTGAGCCACACACTGGTCGATGATATTGTTGGACACTTCAGCCAGACGATATACGTTAGCTTCGCGAGCGCGGTAGTCACCACCCTTCACGGTGTCATAGAAGAGACGATATACAGAGTCGCCATCATTCTGATAGTTCTTGGCTGCATTGATACCACCCTGAGCGGCGATAGAGTGAGCGCGACGGGGGCTATCCTGGATGCAGAAATTGAGCACATTGAATCCCATCTCTGCCAGCGTAGAAGCGGCAGAAGCACCGGCGAGACCTGTGCCGACCACGATGATGTCGAGACGACGCTTGTTAGCGGGGTTTACAAGCTTCTGATGAGCCTTGTAATTAGTCCATTTATCAGCGACGGGTCCCTCGGGAATCTTGGAGTCCGCCGGATTCATGATTCTGATATTCTTATTTGTTGTTTCCATGTCTCGCTATTTATTGAGGTTGTCCGGGGGCAACAGGTGCCATTTCGGTATTGGGTTTGTTGTCTGCTGATTCGAGGTAGTCGAAGAATTTTACAGCCTTGTCGAAGACTTCGACTTGTTTCTTCATACCCTCTACTTGGTTGGCAAACTGAGGATTCTCTTTGACATACTTCTGACCCTCGGGGGTGTTGAATTGCTCCAATTGAGCCTTGAGGTTGCCAGCCATCTGGCGCACACCCATCGACACGCCCTCGTAGGGAGTCATCTTGATCTGCATAGCGATCTGAGCGCCCTCGGGACCGAGTTCTGATTCGAGCATCGGGATGATCATATCCTTGTATTGCTCGCGGAGAGTCTCGTTGGTGAGATAATACTTCTGGTTGGCGCGATAAGTGAAGACAGCGGCTTCAGCCACGAAGAGGATCACTACGACGCTCACCCATACGCAAGAGATCTTCTTGAGACGGGGCATCCAGTTGGTGTTGTTCCAGCCGATAGATTGGAACATCGACCAGAAGCCATGGTTGAGGTGGAACCAGAGAGCGATGAACCCGATGATGTAGACAGCTACAGTCCAGGGAGTCTCAAAAGCCTTCTGGAGGAAGAGAGTGCCGGCAGAAGCGGGGATTTCGCCATGAACGCCCATAGCCTCGGGGAGCTGCATCTTAGCCCAGAACTGGATAAGGTGGAGCACCAAGAAGGCTACGACCACGATGCCGAGCACCAACATGTTTTGAGACGACCATTCCACAGTGGCGGGCATCTTGGCGATGCTATATCTCTGAGAGCCGCGAGCCTTGCGGTTCTGAAGAGTAAGTGCCACTGCGAAGATGATGTGAATCAGAACGAACAGAGCGATCACGGCAGTGCCGATCAGGGCATACCAGTTTGCACCCAAGAACTCACACACCATGTTGTAAGCCCAGGGCCACACGATCGCTACTGCGTTCATCAAACAGTGAAAAGTTACGAATAGGACGAGGAATGCACCCGAAAGTGCCATCAAAAGCTTACGTCCTACAGATGAGTTTGATAACCACATAGTTGTTTTAGATTATAATTTTGAATTTAGTTGTTTCGATGTTTGGGTTTCTCCTATCGATTTTGTTTTAAGTGTTTTTTGGTCGGATGATTGGCATTAGATATGTCAATTAGCACTACACCCGGCTCCCGCCCTCAGGCTGCGGAGCAAGGACATAATGCCTCGTCTGCAAATATAATATTCTTTCGGCAAAGCAAAAAATTTTAGCCGAAAAAAACACTATATCTATCCATGATTGCCATAATCAGGCGGTATAAATAGCAAAGGGCTGTGGCAAAACCTTGATTTTGACACAACCCTCTGCGTCGTGATCCGGCCGCGATTCGAACGCGGGACCGTCTGCTTAGAAGGCAGATGCTCTATCCAGCTGAGCTACCGGACCTGACCTCTTTTTCGGTGCAAAGTTAATAAAATTTCAGTCACTCCCCAAATTTTGCCCCTATTTTATCTATATTTGGACAAAAATATGGTCACACCCCGAGAGATGTGACCATTTTTATCGTTGGATGCGCCTCTTTCTCCCTCGTTGAGGGCGGTGTGAGGCTATCAGGTGCAGTCAGTGATTAGAACACGACCTTGAGAGTTTGCTTGCCCTCGGCAGTGTTGGCTACTACTACGTATACGCCATTGCTGAGGCCTGTCTCGATCATGCCGTTAGCATCCTTGGCGCTGAATACGCGGCGACCCTGAGCGTCATATACGTTGAGGTCGGCAGCGGCGCCGGAGATCATGATCTTGCCACCCTTCAGAGCCTTAACAGCGCTGTTGAGCTCGTTGGCAACACCCTTGACTGCTGAATCTTCACCCGAAGGAAGGATGTAAGATGCTACATAGCCGGAGAGTTCGGTAGATTCCCAAGTGATCTCCATGTGAGTTACGAAGAATGAGAGGTCGGCAGGTGCGTTGGGCGAACCGGTGCAGACAGCATCTTCGAGAACAACCTGAGTCCAAGAAGAGTAGTCAAAGAATGCCACATCGTGGATCATGTTTTCGTTCATCCAATCCACAGTCTCGGTGTTGCGGCTTGCGAGGTAGTCGCGGAGGTCGATAGCCTCATCAGCGCCGGGGAGATATACCACAGCCTTAACGGGCTCTTGTTGACCAGCCTGTGCAGCGAGGATGGTGTAGTCGTCCATCACCTGAGTAGGCAGTGTCTTGTCTTCTGTCTTCTTACTCATTACTAATTCGCCATCTTCGATGCTGAAGACTGCAGATCCCTTCTTGTAGAGAGGATTCCAATCATCGTCGTATGAGTCCAAGAGGTGACCGCTTACTGCCACTTTGCCATCGGGAGACACGGCAGTGCTGTTGAAGGTAAGAGATGTGCCCTCGTTGGTGCATTGCTGATAAGTAGTCTGAAAGGCGGTGAACTTCTGATCCCATTCTATATAGATCGCTTCCCACTCTGCGTAAGCTGTGTCGTAAGCCTCTTTTTCTTCATCAGTCATGAAGTCTACATATTGGGGATAAGTGCTATAGTCCCAAGTGCCCTCTTCATACCAAGCGTCGATAGCGGCCTGAACAGCGGCTATCTCCTCTTCGGTCATGAAGTCAGTCATCTGAGGCATCATCGGGCATTCTCCCGGATCTTCGGGGAACTCGCGATTGTTGGGGTTCAGAGAAGCGCTGTCGCATTTGTAGGTCCATTCGCCATTCTCATTTTCAGTGTAGACGATGAGGCAGATCATCCAGCCACCATAGTCCACAACCTGACCCACCACGGTCTTACCGTCATCGCTGATGCAGTTGGCGGTAACATACTGGGGCACACGGCCGGTGAAGTCTAATTCGGGATAGGGGAGAGCTACGGGGTCGCCGTAAGTGCCGTCAGCGTTACGATTCCACACGGCGGGCACAGACATAGGAGTGTCGGTGTCTTCAATGGAGATGGGTTGCAAGCCGAGCGAACCGCAGATGCGAGAGCCGTCGGCTGTGATGCCGTTGGCGAGGTTGACCATAGAGGCATTGAATGTCTTCAGGGCATGCCATTCGCCATCCTTGTACCAGCTACAGTTGCCATCGAGTGAGGAACGCCCTACGAAAGTGCCGTCGGCTGCTGCGTTGTTGCCATGACCGAGCCAATAAGAGATTACTTCGTCATCTCCTTGGAAAGTCTCTATTGAGCCGCTTTCTACGTCATAGAACTGTACGGTGCTCATAAGGTAGCTGCCGACTGTCTTGCCGTCAGGGCTTACCGACACTGCCTGGAAGTTGTCGAGCACTACGGGCTCAAGTGCCGATGCCAAGAGGGGTGCGCAAAGCAAACTTGCGCCAATAAGTAAAGATTTCTTCATAATGCTTGGTTTTATAGTTGATAATTGGATTGTTATTGTGGCAAAATAATGAAGAATTGATGAATAAAATCTAAAGAAATAATGAAGGAAAAATGAGATAGATTCCGCTAACTGTCTAAATGTTAAATCCTCTATTAGTTCTTGATATCCTCTATTAGTTCTTGATCATATACATATACTCCTACATATACTCCGCGTCAAAGGTACGACTTTTTTATCAAGATATCAAATTTTTATGCCAAAAAATTAAAAAATGCAGTAGTTTCATAAAAAACAAGAGTGTGTCAAGGGGTATATGACACACTCTTAGAGATTTACAAGGTCGTGGAGATTAGTCCTCTTCCTTCATATTGTGGAATACGTTTTGCACGTCTTCGTCATCTTCGAAGCGTTCGAGGAGCTTTTCGACAGACTCGCGTTGCTCGGAGGTGAGTTCTTTGTAGTCGTTAGGGATACGTTCGAACTCCGAAGAGATGATCTCGAGGCCCTTATCTTCGAGGAATTTCTGGATATTTGCGAACTGGTCGAAAGCGCCATAGATCACCCACTCTTCAGCTTCGGGGTCAGCTTCGAGTTCAGCCTCATAGTCCATAAGGTCGAGTTCGAAATCCTCGAGAGCAGTGTCGGCATTGGGGCGCACGTGGAATACGCTCTTATGCTCGAAGAGGAAGGAGAGTGAGCCTTGAGTGCCGAGTGAGCCACCATGTTTGTTGAAATAGCTGCGCACGTTGGCTACGGTGCGTTGGTTATTGTCGGTAGCAGTTTCGACGACGATAGCTACGCCGAAGGGTCCATATCCTTCATACACGATTTCCTTGTAGTCGCCGGCATCCTTCTCGGTAGCCTTCTTGATGGCGCGTTCTACAGTGTCTTTGGGCATGTTGGCAGCCTTGGCGTTCTGCATCAGGGCGCGAAGACGGGGGTTGGTCGACGGGTCGGGGCCGCCGGCTTTGGCTGCAATGGTTATTTCCTTGCCGATGCGAGTGAAGGTACGGCTCATATTGCCCCAGCGTTTCAGTTTGCGGGCTTTACGGTATTCAAATGCTCTTCCCATTCGTAGTTTTTATCTTATTGGTTTGTTGCTTGTTTTTGTTATCTCTTATATATAATAATGTGTCAGAGCCGACATCTTCTTAGCGAAGTTCGGCTCCGAGGTTTTTGACGGCTTTGATGATTTTGGCCATAACGGCATCGATCTGCTTGTCGTTGAGGGTCTTTTCGGCATCTTGGAGTTGCATGGAGACGGCATAACTCTTCTTGCCTTCGGGGAGGTTCTTCCCTTCGTATACGTCGAAGAGTCGCACAGATCGGAGGAGTTTGCGTTCGGCGCCACGGATAGCGGCTTCGATGTCGGCGAATTTGACGCTCTTATCGACCAGAAGGGCGAGGTCGCGATCCACAGGCTGAGTGCGGGGGATCTCGGTGAAGGTGACGCGATTCTTGGCGACAAGGCGGTAGAGTGCCTCCCAGTTGATCTCGGCGTAAGCCACATCCTGCTCGATATCCCACTTCTTGAGGATGGCATGGCGGATGATACCCACTTCGGCGATTACTTTGCCGGAGCGTGCGGCGATGTCGAGTTTGGCGGCGAAGATTTCGTCGCTGCTCTGAGTCTGCGTGAGCATATCCTCTTTGACACCGACGCGTGCGAAGATATTTTCCACGACACCCTTGAGGTCGTAGATGGTGGCTTGAGCTGCCTGGACATTCCAGGAGGGTGTCACCATGTTGCCGGTGAGCCAGATGCCGAGTTGCAGATGCTCGCTATAAGGAGCCAAGGGGCGCTCGGCGGTCGATTCTTTCGTGTCGTCGCGGAAGTAGACGTTGCCGAACTCGTAGAAGCGGAGGTTGGGCAGCTTGCGGTTGATGTTATGAGCCACAGACTCCAAACCGCCATAGAGGAGCGTCTGACGCAACACGGAGAGCTCGCCGCTGAGGGGATTGAGAAGTGAGACGCAATTCTTGATGGGGAATCGCTCCGACTCGGCATAATATGCTTGCGATGAGAGGGAGTTGTTCAGTATCTCATTGAACCCGCTGCCGGTGAGTTGCTCTGCCACGAGTTGCTGGAGGTCGTAAGAGAAGTCCACGTCGGTGCGCTGAGAGAGGTTGATATGGGCTTCGGTGAAGATCTCGACATTGTTGTAGCCATATATGCGGAGGATTTCCTCAACCACATCGCAGGGGCGATATACATCCACGCGATAGGTGGGGATGGTGAGGTGGAGGATATCGGCGTCGGCGGTTTCCTCGACTTTGATCTCGAGAGCACGGAGGATAGTGATGATGAGGTCGCGAGGGAGAGTCTTGCCGATAAGGCGGTGGCAATAGTCTAACGAGAAGTCGAACTCAGCGGGGCTGACAGGTTCGGGATAGATATCGGTGACATCGCCACAGATTTCACCGCCGGCGAGTTCGACGATAAGGCAAGCGGCGAGTCGAGCTGCGTAAGTGGTGATATTGGGGTCAGTGCCACGTTCATAACGGAAAGAGGCGTCGGTAGAGAGGCCATGACGGCGGGCAGTGCGTCGCACGCGAGTGGGGTTGAAGTATGCACTCTCCAAGAATATGGAGGTGGTCTCTTCGGTGACACCCGAATTGAGGCCGCCGAACACACCGGCGATACACATCGGCTTTTCGGCGTCGCAGATCATCAGGTCGGAGGCATCGAGTTGGCGTTCCACGCCGTCGAGGGTGGTGAACTTGGTGCCTTGGGGGCAAGTGCGTATGCAGATTTCCTCCCCTGCCACCTTGTTGAGGTCGAAGCAGTGGAGGGGCTGGCCGATGCCCAAGAGGATGAAGTTGGTGATATCGACGATATTGTTGATGGGGCGCTGTCCGGCGCTGACCAGAAGGGTCTTGAGCCATTCGGGCGACTCTTTCACCTTGACATTGCGGATGGTGACACCGGAATATCGGGGACAGCCTTGCTGATCTTCGACTTTGATGCGGGCGGCGCCGTCGGGGCGAGCCGGCTTGAAAGCGGAGTCATCGGGCACGCAGATCGTGGGGAGATCGGTGGTGACACCTTGCTGCTGCAGGTCGCACCATTGCTTGGCGAGGATATCGCGAGCCACACCATAGTGGCTGGCAGCGTCGACGCGGTTGGGGGTGAGTTCGACCTCGAGGCAGTAGTCGCTCTCGACGTTGAAATATTCGGCAGCGGGAGTGCCGGGCTTTACGTCGGCATCGATCACGATGATGCCATCGTGGCTGGTGCCGATGCCGAGTTCATCCTCGGCGCATATCATACCCATCGACTCGACGCCGCGGATCTTGGACTTCTTGATTTTGATTTCCTTATCGCCGTCATAGAGGATAGTGCCTACGGTGGCGACTACGACGGTCTGTCCGGCAGCCACATTGGGAGCGCCACACACGATCTGCTCCGGGGCTTCGCCGCCGAGGTCGACCGTAGTGATGTGCAGATGGTCGGAATCGGGATGGTCGACACAGGTCAATACCTTGCCGATCACGACGCCACGAAGGCCGCCGCGGATGCTCTCCACCTCTTCCACCGTGTCACACTCCAAGCCCACCGATGTCAGGAGGGCTGCCAATTCTTTGGGACTCTGACTGAAATTGATATAGCATTTAAGCCATTTATACGAGATATTCATAATGCAAATTTAGCAATTATTTCTATTTTACGCAAACTTTAACTTGCTTTGGTGGGGAACTCTATGCGGAAGGTAGTGCCGGATCCCGGCTCCGATTCCTTGACGAAGATGCGCCCGCCATGATACTCTTCGACGATCCTCTTGACCAAGGTCAGCCCTAATCCCCAACCACGCTTCTTGGTGGTGTAGCCCGGTTTGAACACTGTCTTGAAGTGCTTGCGGGCGATACCCTTGCCGGTGTCTTTGACTTCGATCCATACCCGATTCTTCTCGCTGCCGGTGGTGATGTCGATACACCCTTCCCCCTGCATGGCGTCGACCGCATTCTTCGTGAGATTCTCCATCACCCATTCGAAGAGCGATCGCGAGAGGTAGACACCATGGTCATCTTCCGACAGATGCATGCGTATCTGCACCCGATTCGACACGCGACTCTTCATGTAGTCGAGCGAGGAGGAGATGATCTGATTGATATATTCGAGCTGCATGTCCGGCTTCGAACCGATCTTCGAGAAGCGATCGGCGATGGTCGAGAGCCGCTTGACATCCTTGTTGAGTTCGTCGGAAATCTCGGGGTCGATATCGATGCTCTTGAAATATTCCACCCATGCCATCAGCGACGAAATCGGTGTGCCGAGCTGATGCGCCGTCTCCTTCGAGAGTCCAACCCAGACACGATTTTGCTCCGCACGCTTAGCATTGACCACTGCGAAATAGAGTATCAACACCAAGATGATCATCACTGTCAACTGCACGTAAGGATACCAGCTAAGTCGCTTCAAGAGAGTGGAATCCTCATAATAGATATACTGCTTGACACCCATAGAGAGTTCTATCTCGATGAAGTGATTGTTGTGCTTTGCCATTTCCGCCAAGGGGGTGTCACCTCCGGGGTGCCGGAGCCGCTTCTGGAGATACTCCTGATTGCGTGGGGAGAGTTCGCTATATAGCGACTTGTCGAGATCGCTCTTGTCGGGGAGGGGGAAATTTCGAAATTCCGAGATGTTGAAATTTTCGTCGGTGATGAGCACCGGGATGGTGCTGTTCTGCGAGATGATCGAGAGGAGGAACTCATAGTCGGAGTTAACATCCGCCTTGGCGAGTCGCTCGGTGGCATGCGCCCATATATCCATACGGTCGCGCTCTTGCTGACCCAACTCCTTGACAAGGTTGTCGGAGACCAGCAAGAAGAAAACCACCGCCACCGAAGCGAGGATGATAAGGGGTATCTTGCCATTGCGTATCCTTTCGTAGATCATCACCGGATAAATTATGAATTATGCATTATGCAATAAAAAATCTTCGCGAATAAACTTCACCACCGAGTCTGCCGTGTTGGGGCCGATCACGATGTCAGCTTTCTCCTTGACTTGAGTGAGTGCATTCTCCACAGCGACAGCCACATCCGCCTCCGCCATCATCGGCAGGTCGTTGATGTTATCGCCGAAGCAGACGATGCGCTCCACTCCCAGCATGTCGGCGAGGCTGCGCATAGCCAAAGCCTTGGTGGCACGGTCGGAGAATGCCTCCAGGATGCCGATCTCCGGCCCAAAGATATCGTGATAATATTGAGCACGGATGCCGGGGAGCAGACGTGTCTTCTCGTAGGTGTCAGCTGCCTTGGCATCAGGTATCATCGTGTAGAGGAGCACCACCTTCGAGAGGTCGTCGGGGATAGGCTCGCCGATATGGAATGTCTTGTAGGGGCTATCGATGCGCTCGTCGACAAACTGCTGTTGCAGTTCATTGAGTTCCGAGCCGATATAATAGATATCGACCATATCGTGTTCGAGGGTGAAGATGAAAGTCGAAGTGTCAGTGGCTCGATAGATATCGATGACCCGTTTCACCGCCTCGGCGTCGAAATAGCGCATCCGGGTGTAATGCCCCGAGTTTTTATCCCAGAGGGCGGCTCCGGTCATCACGATGGCGGGAATCGACATCCGGACATCGCGGAGGATACCTGCCACGGTGGCGGGAGTGCGTGCCGTGGCGATGGTGAAGAGGGCGCCCTGAGAGATTAGTTCATTGAGCGTCTTCACGCTTTGGGGGGAGATGGTGGCATCCGGCTGCATCAGCGTGCCATCCAAGTCGCTGACATATAGAGTTTTCATTTATCTTTAATTTCAATAAATTCGGCATCCGACACCTGTTCTTCGCGATAATAGGGAGTCTCGCGAGGGGTGTCGCCGATGGTGGTTTCTTCAAATTCTTTAATTTCGACAAACTTCACATCTTCAGCCACTTGCTTCATCATGTCGGCAGGCTTGCCGTGGGGTGGCTCGCCATAGTCGGATTGGCGAGAGGTGCCGTCGTCGTGTATTTCCGGCTCATCCTTGCGGCTCCACCGGCGACGACGTTTCTGCTTCGGGGGTGGGGGCACTCCCATCGAGCGACGTATTGTATTCTCGATGTGGCGCGCCACAAAGTTGCGGATATGTCGCATAAGCCATGGAGAAATCCATGGCCAGCAGATTATCAAAATTATCAGTATTATAATAAAAATTGACATATTGTCGGGTATATGATAAGAGTGTGTTTGTGAATATTAACAAATCATAGTCGCGAGGCCAACAGCCCATAGAAAAGATAGGCGATAATCAGCCACATGAGACCTGCCCAACCGAGGCAAATCACCAAGATAGGGGCAGTGATGATCAGGATCCAGCGCCATTGATTGCCCTTCCATCCCCAGGTCTTGAACTTTAGAGAGAAGAGAGGCACATCCGAGAGCATCAGCCAAGAGAGGATCAGAATGGCGGGTATCACCACATACCACTCCGCCATGAGCGGATGACCGTTATAGCAAATCGAAGAATAACCGATCCAGAAGATGGCATTAGCCGGCACCGGCAGCCCGATAAACGAGGATGTTTGCCGCGTGTCGATATTGAACTTGGCAAGCCGCAGTGCCGCCGACGAGGCTATGAGTGGCGCTAACCACTTGCACCAGGCGAGTGCCGACATGGATTGAGCCGCCCAATCGAGGCAATTATACATGATGATGGCGGGCACGACGCCGAAGCTCACCACATCGCAGATCGAGTCCAGCTCCTTGCCCATATCAGAATAGGCATGGAGGGCACGAGCCGCAAAGCCATCTAAAAAATCGGCGATGGCGGCGATGCCCACGAAGATATAAGCCCACTTATAGCCGGCGAGTCCACACCATAGAGGGTCGGTGCCATGGCCGGCAGTGATGATTGCCATCACTCCCGACAGGATGTTGACGCAAGTCACGGCGTTGGGTATATTTCTTCTGATTACACTCATGTTGTAGATGATTAGTCGGGTGTTGTAGATGATTAGTCGGGTTCGACAATAGCGATCGGGGTTATGCCGCCACGGGTGATATCGCCGATCTTGAGGAGCACGCGTGCATCGACCGGGAGGTAGATATCGACTCTCGAGCCGAACTTGATGAAGCCTAAATGCTCGCTGAGGTCGGCACGCTCGCCGGGGTTGGCGTAGGTGACAATGCGACGAGCCATCGCTCCGGCTATTTGGCGCACCACGATGCGGCGACCATTGTCCATGGTGATGCCGACAGTGCTCCGCTCATTCTCTTCGCTCGACTTCGGAAGGTATGCCGCCAAGAAGCGCCCGTTATGATGAGCCACATAGTCGACTGTGCCATCCACCGGAAACCAGTTGGCATGCACATTCAGGGGCGACATGAACACCGACACCATCAGCGCCTCCTCCTTGAGCCACTCATTCTCGCGAACTCGCTCCACAGCCACCACGCGTCCATCCACCGAGCTTACAACCCGGTTGGCATGCTTGCCCGAATAGTGCCGCTTGGGGCAGCGGAAGAAATTGAACACAAAGAGATAGACCACCAAGGAGAGGGAGGATAAAATAATCGGCAATACCAACGGGGGCATAAAGAGCCATACCGGCACATTGAGCATGGCCAGCACGATGAATAGTAAGATCAATATGTTTGTTCCCTCGCGATGTATTGTCATCTTGGATGTCTCAATTTATAAGTCTCGAAGTGTCGATGTTTTTGTTCAACTTGCAAATATACACAAATAGTTTGTTTTGTGCAATTTTACTTCGATAAATCGGCTAAGAAGGCGCTCTAATGATAACGAGTTTTTCTTATCAGCAACAATTTTACTCTGTGGGAGTCGGATTTTCGACGAATTGATAAGCTCCCGGGGTGGGACCCTCTCCCTGTCGGCGGCTCACGCCATCCATATCGGTTTCGACGATAGAGTTGAGGAAATCGCGATTGCCGGCAGTGCGTATCGGAGTCTCATTGGCGAGGCGATAGTTGAAGTGGTAGCTTGGACGGTCGGTCAGAAAGAGGGGATCAGTGCCCCATATACAGCTGATGAAGTTGGAATCGTCCGAGCCCTCCGATTTGAGCGAAGTGTAACGGAAGAAGACTTCCGATCCGGTCAAGTCTCCCTCGTTGATGTCGTCTACCAGGCCATGGACCACGCAGTTGTCGAATGTAGCCTTCATCAGAGGCAACTCATTCTCATAGACATGGCTCGGAAGGAGGTGGTAGAGGCTCACGAGTGGATTCATGATGGCTGAGAAGAGATAGTTGTTGGCGAAGGTGCACTGCAGGAAGGTGTGCAATCCGCCGGTGAGGCTCACCACGGCATCGCCCGCCTCAGAGAAGCAGCATCCGTAAGCATCGATATGGGCATATTTCGAGTTCAGCACATTTCCTTGCGAATTGTGGAGCCATGAATTGATCAGGGTGAGTTTCGGACGTGAGAGGTCGGCGCAAGAGTCGACCATAAGTCCCGACTCGGTGCTGCGCATGTCGACATATTCGAGTCGATTGTCGAAAGAATTTGGGGAGATACGGACCCCTTTCCACTGTCCGGCAAGGATATCGTAGGGGGCATCGGGGAGCACCTTGTCGAGGCGGTCGCCACGGAGGTCGATTTTCTTGTCGGGAGTGCCAACAGCCACGAGTGTGCCATCCACCACGAGGGCACCCCCATCATGGAAGAGGATCTGCGCCCCCGGCTCGATGGTGAGCGTAGCACCCTGTGCGACGCGAAGCGTGTCGAACACCACGTATGGACGCTCGGCAGTCAGTGTCCGGTCGGCAGTGATAGTCTCCTTGCGCAGACGAGTCACATTCTGACCGTAGGCCTCCACTCTCACCACTTGGTTCACTCCGTTGGTCACAAACTCCAACTCATCGGCCGTGAGGGTCGGCACATTGCTGCTCTCTTCCGGCAGATAGCACTCTATGAAGACATAGATCGAATCCTTGGCGCGGATCTCCACATCGTGGAACTCCGTGCCGCTCACTCCGTCGACATTGATCTGAAAGCGTGTCTCCGGATTGCGAAATCTGATCGAGGATATGTTGACCCCCTTCTTGGCAGGGTTGAAAACCAGAAGACGGGCGGTGGGGGTGCCAAGTTCGGTGAAGACAGTGTCGAAACACACCGTATCGCGCGAAAAGGTCAGTATGTCGGACGATGATGTGGTGATGCCATCTTCGATACATGATGCCATCATTAAACTTATCAATCCGATTATGGTCAATATAAAATAACGCATAGGTCTCATATCATAAAAAACGTCAACTCTCCGTTTTTATTTTAAAATCTGTACTGTAGAAAGAAGCAAGAGGATGAAATATGTAGTCATAGCAGGCGAGGCGTCGGGCGATTTGCATGCCTCCCATCTTATCAATCGGATCAAGGACCTTGATCCGCAGGCTGAGTTTCGGTTTTTCGGTGGCGATCTGATGGCTGCCGAGGCGCGTCGCAACCCCGACCTCCACTATTCGATGATGAATGTGATGGGGTTCAGCGAAGTGTTCCGCAAGCTTCCGACCCTCTTGTCGAATATGAAGCGTGCCCGCCGTCTGCTGCGTGAGTATAAGCCTGATGCGCTGATCCTGGTAGACTATCCCGGGTTCAATCTTGAGTTGGCGAAATATGCCCATGGGCTTCATATACCGGTGCATTATTTCATCTCCCCCAAGGTGTGGGCATGGAAGGAGTATCGGGTGAAGAGCATCAAGAAATATGTCGACCGTATGTATTCGATTCTCCCCTTTGAAGTTCCCTTCTATAAGCGACATGGCTATGAGGTGACCTACGTGGGTAATCCCTCTGTACAGGAGATGGCATATCACATGGGTCATATTCCGCCGAAGCGCCATTTTATGGAGCGGCAGGGTATCGATGATGACCGCCCTATCATCGCCCTTCTTCCCGGATCGCGGCGTGGTGAGATTCGCAACAATCTGCCGATGATGATCGAGGCTGTGAAGCGTTTCCCGGAGTTCCAATATGTGGTGGGAGCCGCCCCGGCAGTGGGGGAGAAGTTATATCGCGAAGTGGCTCAGGATCCGGGACTTAAGTTGGTGTTCGGATGCACGCCGACCCTGTTGAAATATTCGGCGGCGGCTGTCGTGACCTCCGGCACGGCAACTCTCGAGACGGCACTCATAGGCACGCCCCAGGTGGTGGTGTATCGCGCCAATGGACTCGCCCTCTCCTATAAGATTATGGAGAAGCTCCTGAAGGTGAAGTATGTGGCACTTCCTAATCTGATTGTGGGAAATGAGATAGTGCCGGAATTGTTGGTGCATAAATGCACGGTCGACTCTATAGCGCGCGAATTGTCTCCGCTGTTGCAGCCTTCGCCGCGTCGCGACTTCCAGATGCAGGGCTATCGCACCATGCAGCGTCGCCTCGGCTCCTACGTAGCCGCAGAATGTGCCGCCGAAAAGATCGTCGACTCGCTGCGCCAGTAGATGGAGAAATAGCCGTCCTGGCGAGTTCTTAAAATAGAGAAATAAAAAAATATGCTCCAAAATGACCTTAATTTTGGAGTTTTCGGCATGTTTTGTTATCTTTGTGTTTGCTACACAGAGAGAATGATTTTATGTCGATAACACCCTATAGACCCTTACCCCCGGCTCAAGAGGAGCAGATGATCGATGACGCCTTTCGCGAGGTGCTGTCGGCATACATAGCGAGCAACCACCGCAAGAAGGTCGAAATCATAGAGCGGGCCTACCGCTTTGCCAAGGATGCGCACAAGGGTGCTCGTCGCCGCAGTGGCGAGCCATATATCGTGCACCCTATCGCCGTGGCTCGCATCATTATCAAGGAGTTAGGGCTCGGTTCGACATCGATTTGCGCAGCTTTGCTACATGATGTGGTGGAGGATACGGAGTATACCCGCGATGATATCGAGGCTATCTTCGGCAAGAAAATCGCCGATATCGTGGAGGGACTCACCAAGATCTCGGGTGGCATCTTCGGCGACAAGGCCTCGCTCCAGGCTGCCAATTTCCGCAAACTTCTGCTCACGATGTCTACCGACATCCGCGTCGTGCTGATCAAGATGGCAGACCGTCTCCACAATATGCGTACTCTCGGCTCGCTAAGCCCCGAGAAGCAGTTTAAGATCGCCGGCGAAACTCTCTATGTATATGCCCCGTTGGCTCATCGCCTCGGCCTCTTCAAGATCAAGACCGAACTAGAGGACCTCGCATTCCGTTTTGAGCACCCCCAGAAGTATCAGGAGATTATGGACCTCGTGTCGGAGAGCGAAGAGGAGCGCAAACGCCTCGTCGAGGAGTTTACGACTCCAATCAGAAAGAAACTCGATGATGCCGGTTTCAAGTATGAGATCAAGACGCGTGTCAAGAGTGCTTATTCCATCTACAACAAGATGGAAACCAAGAAGATACCCTTCAAGGAGATCTATGATATATATGCCGTGAGAGTCATCTTCGAGAATGATGAAGACTCCAAGGAGCGTATGAGATGCTGGGAGATCTACACGATATTCTCCGACGGCTATAAGGTGCATCCCGACCGTCTTCGCGACTGGACATCTGTACCGAAGGCTAATGGCTACAGGGCGCTCCATCTCACTCTGATGGGACCGGGCGGCAAATGGATCGAGGTGCAGATACGCTCGCGCAAGATGGATGAAATCGCCGAGCTGGGATATGCCGCCCACTGGAAGTATAAGACGGGAGAAACCGACGATGACTCGGAGTTCGACAAGTGGGTCAATACGATCAAGGATATCCTCGCCAATCCCGCCCCCAATTCCATCGATTTTCTCGACACGATCAAGCTGAATCTCTTCTCGTCGGAGATCTATGTCTTCACCCCCAAGGGGGATCTGCTGACCCTCCCCACCGGGTCGACGCTGCTCGACATGGCTTTCGAGATACACACCGAGCTGGGCAAGCATTGCATCGCCGGGAAGGTGAACCATAAGTTGGTGCCCCTCAATTATAAACTTGGTTCGGGCGACCAGGTGGAGATCATCACCTCCAAGACGCAGACGCCACGTCGCGAGTGGCTCGATTATTGCAACACGGCGAAGGCGAAGAATTGTGTCCGCACCATCTTGCGCAAGGACCGTCCCGCCCTTATCGCCCATGGCAAGGAGCTCTTCGAGAAGACGATGAGCAATGAAAATATCAACGTTACACCCGAATTGATGCAGCGGATCCTCCGCAGTTATCGGCTTCCGACCCCCGACGATCTTTATCTTATGCTCGCCGGCGATGAAATATCTCTCTCTCCTTCACGTTTTAAACAAAAGGGCACCAAGCGACTCTCGTTGCTACGCAAGTTGCTGCGCAATCCCTTCTCGTCGAAGAAGTCGGACGATGAGCAGCCGATGGCATCCACCCCCGCCGAGGCTATCGACCGCCATCAGGTCTACGAACTACGTCCCGATGCGGAGAATCCCAATTATCGGCTCGGAGAGTGTTGCTCGCCGATCCCGGGAGATGATGTCCTGGGATTCGTCAATGAGAATGAGGAGGTGGTGGTCCACAAGGTGAGTTGCCCGAATGCCATGCGGCTCAAGAGCAGCTATGGACCTCGCTTGGTGGCGACTCGATGGGGGTCGGTGGCGGAGAAGTTCCTCGCTACTATCCGCATGGAGGGTATCGACCGACTCGGCATGCTCGAGGAGATCTCGTCGACCCTCGCTACGCGCCTTGGGGTGAATGTCAGAAGCCTCAACATCTCGGCGCAAAATGAAGTGTTCTCCTGCGAGGTGTCGATGATCGTCGATTCGACCGACACTCTCCAAAAGATCATCACCACCCTTATGGAGATTAAGGGTATAAAGACAGCAAAACGCATCTCATAATGGATGCCTGAAAAGCATATCGTGAAGATGAAGAAAGGAAATCAAATATTGGTCAACGTGGGGCTTGTGGCGGCAGCCATAGCATTGATACTTATGTTGTTGCCTCATGACGACAAGACATCGTATACCTACGAGCTCAATCAGCCCTGGCGCTATCAGTTGCTGACAGCGGATTATGACACACCGATCATGCGCGACTCCGCATCGGCGCGTCGTCTGCGCGACAGTATCGACAGGGCGTTTATCCCATTTGTCAAGCGCAATACGGCACTCGCCGAGGAGAATGTGAAGCGCTTCCGAAAGGCTGTGGCTGAGAAGACCACTCCGAGCAAGGCTCAAGTGCTCTCCTACGCCATCACTGCCACCTACGACCGGGGCATCATCGACCCGACTGTCTATAAGCAGGTCCACGACAATGGCAAGGGTGTCTTGCGTGTCTTGGATGTGGAGAATGGTGCCAACACCGTAGAGACCATCGATGCTCGCGACATGTTGACTCCGGCTATGGCTTATAATCTGATCGATTCGCTCTATCGCACATCACTGCCGGCAGCCTCCGCCGAACCGCTCGACCAGGAGGTGGCGCAAATGGTCGGCGCCGTGATCGTGCCTAATGTTGTAGTCGATTCCGCCGCCAATGAGAAGTTCCATCAGCAGGAGTATCTTCTGGTCAATGGAGCCATGGGTATGATCAAGAAGGGACAACGCATCGTGGACCGCGGCGAGATCGTTACGCCTCAGATCTATACCAACCTCAATACCTATCTCGACATCTTGGAGCGCAAGAATGTCGACGATAATAAGGATACATATTTCATGGTGGGGCAGGCTCTCTATATCCTTATATGCTTTGCCGCCCTCTATGTCTATCTATACACATTCCGTCCTCGCTTCTTGAAGCGATTGGGCAATATGGTGTTCCTCATTACCTTCATCACCTCTTTTGTGGTGTTCTCGATATTGGCGTTTGAGTATATCGCCAATGGCATCTATTTGGTGCCCTTTGCCGCCATCCCGGTGGTGCTGTTGGTTTTCTTCGACTCTCGCACCGCCATCTTCTCGCTGGTTATCACGGTGGTGATTTCGGCGCTTGTGGCGGTCTATCCCTTCCAGTTTATTTTCATCGAGTTGGCGGCGGGTCTTACGGCAGCCTTTTCGATCAATACTTTGGAGCGTCGTTCGCAGTTGCTCCGCACAGCCGCGCTGTCGTTCTTGGCATACGTGGTGTCGTTCGTCGTTACGGATCTCATCACCGACGGCTCGTTGGTACCCTTCCAGTGGGGTGTGATCGGCGAGTTTGCCATCAATTCGGTGGTGCTCTCGTTCGCCTATTTCTTGATCTTGATCGTCGAGAGAATGACCGGCTTCACCTCTACGGTGACCTTGGTAGAACTCTCGGATATCAACAATCCATTGTTGCGTCGTCTCGCCGAGGAGGCTCCCGGCACGTTCCAACATTCGATGCAGGTGTCGACACTCGCTGCTGAGGCTGCTCGCGCCATCGGCGCAAATACCCAGTTGGTCCGCACCGGCGCTCTCTATCATGACATCGGCAAACTGGATGGCCCGATGTTCTTCACCGAAAATCAGCATGGCATCAATCCTCATACCGGACTCAATCCGGAGACGAGTGCCCATAAGATTATATCTCACGTCACTTCCGGCATGGAGATAGCCCACCAGCACAAACTCCCGGAGGTGATCAAGCAGTTCATCACCCAGCATCATGGCAAGTCAGTGACTCGCTATTTCTATAATACTGCGGTCAATGAGAGTCCTGAGGGGAGTGTGGATCGAAGCACATTCACCTATCCGGGGCCTAATCCTCAGACGCGTGAGACAGCTATCTTGATGATGGCTGATTCGGTAGAGGCTGCCTCGCGAAGCCTCTCGGAATACACTTCGGAGGCTATAGGCAATCTGGTGGATCGCATCATTGACACCCAGGAGAAGGAGGGTCTCTTCAATGAGTCGCCCATCAGTTTCCGAGACATCCAGATAGTGAAGGATACTTTCAAGAAGCGCCTTTCCACCATCTATCATTCGCGTGTCGTATATCCCGAACTGAAGAAGCCGGAGACTACCTGACGGGGGATGCGATACCATAAAAAATGTTAATCTCCGGAACGCGCTCTAAACATTCGGCGCAAACCTTTGTCATAATTTTTGAACGAGATCGATTAGTATGAATATATTCCTGTTGGTGGCAAGCATTTTGCTGTGGGTAGGCTCGATATGGTGTCTGTATGGGCGTCAGATCGTGTCGCCGGCGTTGTCGCTGGTAGCCCTCTTCCTGCTTTCGCTGATGAGCGACAACGGTGTGCCTCTCCTTCCTATCAATGGGGTGATGCTCTCGAGCTGGTTTGCCCTTTCGCTCTTGGTGGCGGTGATATGCTATCTGCAGCCGGAGCAGATCAGTCGGCAGACTCGCGGCATGCTCTATATCATCGTGGGTGGATTCACCGGCATGGCGCTCGGCATGCTCGGCTATTCGGTCACTTCGTCGGTGTCGCTCAGATATAGCTGTATGGCTTTATCCATCGCTGCCGGCATCATCTTAGGGTTCTTGCTCTACACCTACACACCTCAGGGTCGGCAGGTGAAGCCGGGATCCGGTTATTTTGTTAAATATCTATTAGCCAAGGGATTTCCTACGCTTATCACGCTGATGCAGATGGGCATCGCCTTGGTGATCGCCATTGCTATGGCCAATGTAAATGCCTTATGATCAAGAGAACAAAAATGAGAAAGTTTCTAATCGCAATTATAGCCCTCTGCAGCATCCTGTCGCTGTCAGTGTCGGCTCAAACACCCAACACTACATCTCGCTCGCAGGCTTCGCGCAATGCCGAAGCGCGCCAGCGTATCGCCAATAGCAAGGTCAAGCCGGAAAGCAAGCGTAAGATCAAGGTCCAGAAGCCGGATCTCGACTCTATCCGCCAAGAGACTCTCAATCCGAAGTCTCGCTTCCATTTCCCAAAACTTCTGAAGAAGTATGAGGTCAATGACACGACGATGACCCCGGAGGAGTTCCGCTATTTCTATTTCGGGTATATGTTTCAGGAGGATTTCGACCCTTATCGCGAGTCTCCCTATCCCGGTATGATCGATCATTATCGTCAGAGCCCCACCCACACCAAGGAGGAGGCTGACACGATCGAGAAGTATGCTCGTTTGGCGCTCGAGGATAATCCCTTCGATTTGCGTCAGATGAGTTTCTTGGTCCATGTGCTCAAGGAGAAGAAGAAGACAATGCGTGCCAAGATCTGGGAGTTCCGTTTAGAGAATATCCTCGGGGCTATCAAGAGCACCGGCACAGGCGATTCGACCGAGAATGCATGGTATGTCATCTACCCTTCGCATGAGTATGATATGGTGCAACTTCTTGGTTATGAGGCAGTCGATGTGAAGTGGATCGAGCCTTGCTATGACTATCTGCTGGTGCAGCCGGACGAGAACGATAAGCGTCGCCGCGACAAGAAGGCGGAGGGATTCTATTTCAATGTGATGGTGCCGCAGGCGCAGTATGAGTTGAAGCATCCCGAGGATCTGGTGGCGGAAGAGGTTGCCGCACCGACTCCCGATCCCGATGATGAGCCGGCTGAGGGTGATCCTGACGATGAGCCGGCTGAGGAGTAATCTCATAGATTACTTCGATTGTCTCGAATTTCAGCAAGTTAAAAAACAATTACAAACCTAATATAAAAACTGAAAACGTTAATAGAATGGAACAGATCGTAGGACCCGGCAAGTTTGTCGAGTATTCATATAAGGTATATGATGAAGCCACCGGTGAAGTCCTCTTTGAGACTCCTCGCAATGAGCCGGACAATATGGTGTTCGGAGTGTCGGTGCAGGTGGTGCCGGCATTGATGCAGTCGATGGATGGCTTGAAGGCGGGTGATAAGTTTGGCATCACCTTGCCGCCGGAGTTGGCATTTGGCTTACACGATGATGAGAATGTGGTAATGCTGGAGAAGGAGATCTTCATGCGCGACGGCGAGTTGGCATCGGAGGTAGCGGTAGGAGCAGTGCTCCCGATGGTTACCGGCGAAGGATATCGCGTGGTAGGCACGGTGCTTGAGATTGGCGACGAGGAGGTGAAGATGGACTTCAATCATCCCTTTGCCGGCAAGACCATCCGATATGATGGGGTAGTGGAGCGAGTACGCGAAGCGACTGAAGAGGAGAAGACTCCGAAGCATGGTTGTGGCGGCTGCGGTGGCGGCTGCCAAGGTGGTTGCGGCAGCGATTGCAACGAAAACGATTGCAACTGCCAAGGCTGCTAATCCCCAACCCACACATCCCTCAATTCGTAAATTTTTTTTGTAAAAATTAAACAGCTGCCGAAGAAGTATCTTGATGGATACACTTCGGCAGCTGAGTTTTCTGAGAGTTTCGTATTGTTTAGAGCGCGATTTTAGATTTCGATGATTTTCCATCCTCCCGCCTCAAGAGTATCTTCTTCCCATTTGATTTCAGTCTCTTGTGGTTCATCTACGTAGTCCCCACCGCTATAGCCATCGTAGTCCTATTTACTTGGGATTACCATTATATAATAATTTTTTCTCATTAACGTTAGATAAGTAAAAGATATTGTATTCACTCTTAAAAATTATTGACTATGAAAAAAATAACATACTGCTTGATTTGTATTATGGCTGTTTTTATCGTGTCGTGTAGTAAAGATGACACTTTATTAGTGCCCGATAGTAAAGATGAAACTATGTTAGATCCCGATGATGAAGAAATAATTACATCGTTGCCATGGGTGAAGTGGGGAAGAATAGTTGGTCAGCATTTTACCAAAGACTCTTCGCCCAATTTCTGGGAAGTATTAATCGATGGCTG
>JBJEDL010000039.1:0-29794 GCA_051872035.1 Lepagella sp. | reverse complement strand
GGTCTTCACCACTCTCTTGAAGAAGGCAGGGTCGCAAGGGAGATCTCGGAGATCGTTGCGAGTCAGCCTCAATACGCCGCTCCTCACCTTGGGTGGCGGCGTGAAGACGTGTGGCTCTACATTAAAGAGATACTCGCACTTATACCATGTCTGAAGCAACACCGACAGGATGCCATACACCTTCGAGCCGGGGCGCGAGCAGATTCGCTCTGCCACCTCCTTCTGAAGCATGCCGGTCACCACCGGTATCCGATCCATATTGTCGAGCACTTTGAAGAAGATCTGCGACGAGATGTTGTAGGGATAGTTGCCGATCAGGGCAAATTCTCCGTCATAGATCGTGGAGAGGTCGAGACGCAGGAAGTCTGCCTCCACCACGCGAAGCGCAGGGTAGACTTTCGCCAGATATTCCACCGATTCATGGTCCAACTCGATGGCTGTAACATCGCGTTGACTGTCGATCAGATATTTGGTCAGCACTCCCATGCCGGGACCTACTTCCACCACCGGCAGATTGCCCCACTCCGGGTGACTCGCCGGCATATAACGCCCCGATATAGTCTCCGAGATGTCGTAGGCTATATGCTCATCGTTCAGAAAGTGCTGCCCGAGTTGCTTCTTTGGCTTTACTCTCATAGCACAGCGGTGGTGTCAGAAGTCTCTTGCGGATGTTCGATCTCCACCTCGACAGTGTCGCCCGTGGGGGTCATATTCGACATCTTGCGCCCTTCGCACGAGGTCAGCATTGTCGATAAGAGGGCAATCGCTGCGAACATTGTCGCTGCGATTGCCTTTTTTACGGTTTTTATCATTCGTTTACTTTGATAAGTTCGACTGTAAAGATCAGGTCAGAGAAGGGAGGTATCTGCTCGCCTGCTCCACGTTCGCCATATCCCAACTTAGAGGGGATATAGAAGATGGTCTTGCCACCCTCTTTCATGAGTTGCAAGCCTTCGGTCCATCCGGCGATGACTTGATTCAAGGGGAATGAAGCCGGCTCGCCACGATCATAGCTGGAGTCGAATACGTAGCCGGTGGTCAACTGTCCGCAGTAGTGCACGGTTACTTCGTCGGTGGCTTTCGGGCTCTTGCCTGTGCCCTCTTTTACTACGATATATTTCAGACCGCTTTCGGTTACTGCCCATGTGCTGTCGGTGGCTGTTTCCGACATCTTGGTTTCATCTTTGAAGATGCGGGTCAAGGAGTCTTCTTCCACCACGATCTCATCTTCTACAGCAACGAGTGTTGTGTCGCTGTCATTACTTTCGCTCTTCGACGATGAGCAGGCTGCCATACCCATCAATACCAATGCCGAAGCTATAAAAATACTCTTCTTCATATTGGTGTCTTATTTATCAGTTTTACTTCTTTACCACTTTGATCAGTTCGACCTCGAAGATCAGAGTAGAGTGGGGAGGGATGGCTCCGGGGATGCCCTGCGGGCCGTAAGCCAAGTCTGAGGGGATGAAGAAGGTATATTTTGCACCCTCTTTCATGAGTTGCACACCCTCAGTCCAGCCGGGGATCACACGATTCAAGGGGAAGGTGGCAGGCTCGCCGCGGTTCACACTGGAGTCGAACACTGTGCCATCGAGCAGACGACCGGTGTAGTGCACGGTTACTTCATCTTCGGCTGTGGGCTGTGCGCCGGTACCCTCTTTCTCTACTACATATTGCAGACCGGTGGAGGTCTCCTTTACGTTGGGATTCTGCTTGTTCTCTTTCAGGAAGGCTGTGCCGGCTGCCTTGGCTGCCTCTTCCGCCTTCTGCTGCAGGTCGTTCAGATAGTCTTGGATCAACTTCTGTGCCTCTTCGGGGCTCATGGCAGGCTCTTTCTGCTCAAATACACTTGCCACTCCGTCAGAGAAGTCCTTGACGTTGAGCTCTTTCATTCCCATGCCTTGCAACTGGCGGCCCATAGCGAGACCCCATGCGTAACTTAATTTTTCCATTTCTTTTGAGTTATTCTTTTTGTTTGTTATTATTTCGAGTTTTTGGAATTGTCATTGTTTTTGCCGCTATTCGAATGATGTCGATCATCGGCCGGTGGCTGTGATGTGGAAGCAGGGTGAGTGCACCTCATATTTCACCATACACTTGTTCTGCTGACGCAGGTCGCGGAGCACTTCAGCCAAGATATATTTCAACTCTTCGTTCGACAGTCGCCGGCCATCGCCGTAAGTCGCGAATTTGGAGTATGTTATGTCGAAGGTAGTGCCCAGCTGGTGGGTCGATGAGTCGGTGGCATTGCGGTTGACACGGCGCAGACGCTTCACTGAGTGTGATGTGCGCAGAAGACTCGTAACGATGATCTTGGCAGATGCTCCGTTGTGTTTCTTGACCGAATCGGCGAAATTTTTGCCGATCTCATCGAGCAGTCGTCGTGCCTCGGGCACGAGATAGGGGAGTGAGTGGGTGAGATTGTCGATGGCATACCACTCGCCGGTCGTTACTCTCACCAATGGTCGACGTGTGAAGTAGGCGTCAGCCACGCCGCGAATCGGCTTGATGCCTATCCGTTCGCCGGCCGCATACTGATATTTGTTGGAGTCGTTGAAAAATTCTCTCAGATTTCCGATGCGGGCATATCGTTGGCGAGATTCGCTGCTCATGCCAACCACCAGACTATCCTCTGCCGCCGACGGTGTGGATAGTGTGTCGACACCCTCCGGGTCTTCCGGATAGATGCTCTCTTCGAATGTGCCGGTGTCTGATTCAAGATCTCGCAATTCCGGAGTCTCTCTCTCTTCGAGGAGTTCCCACGGGGCGAGTGGCTGATCGTTGACAGCTACTTCTTGCCTCTTTTCGCCACCTCCACAGGAGTAAAATGTCATCATCCCCATCAGGATGATTATAATGAGTATGAGTATTCGACTTTTTTTCATGTCGCAAATATAGTAAAAAAGTTTAATATTTCGTAAATTTGCAGTTACCTCTATTGAGTCTTTCAATAGAAAGTAGTTTTATTATGCAGAATTTCTTTGAAAATATCGGAGCTGCTCTGATCGATATGGATGGAGTGCTCTATGATTCGATGCCGGGACATACGTTGGCTTGGCAGCGGATGATGTCGTCGCTCGGTGTGGACTGTTCGCGTGAAGAGTTTTATCTCTATGAGGGTATGACGGGAGTCGCTACGATCAATCTCCTGTTTCAACGGGAGTTTGGCCGAGATTGCGATCCGGAGGAGGCGAAGCGTCTCTATACCATAAAGAGTCAATATTTCAAGGAGATGGGGCCGCGTCGACTTATGCCGGATGCCGACCGGATGCTTGCCGCCTTGGGGCGCGCCGGCATCTGCCGCGTGTTGGTGACCGGAAGCGGTCAGAAGAGTCTCTTGGATGCCTTGTCGCGCGATTACCCCGGTGTGTTCTCTGCCGATCATCGCGTCACTGCCCTGGATGTGACTCATGGCAAACCCCACCCCGAACCATACCTCACCGGAGCTCGTAAGGCGGGTGTCGACCCGGATCGGTGTGTTGTCATCGAGAATGCACCTCTCGGTGTCAGAGCCGGTAAGGCTGCCGGTTGCTTCACCATCGCTGTCACCACCGGACCTATCCCGCGTGAGGCTTTCGAGAAGGAGGGTGCCGATATGATCTTCCCTTCGATGGGCGATTTTGCCGATTTCATCGAGAATCAAGCCTCCCTTTTCGTCGCCAAACGTATTATGAACAGTGTCTCTGAGTCTGACGTGGTCAAGAGGGCTGACAGATTATTCCTGATTACCGACAGCAATGTCGACCCTCTTGTCGACTTTTCCTCTTATCCCGATATCCGCAAGATGGTGATACCTGCCGGGGAGGCAAGCAAGAATATAGAGATGGCTTGCCGTTTATGGAGGTTCCTCTCGCAGGAGGGTGCTACACGTAGCTCGGTGGTAATCGCTTTGGGTGGGGGTGTGGTTTGCGACCTTGCGGGGTTCGTGGCCTCTACCTTCAAACGTGGTATTCGTTGTGTCAATGTGCCGACCACCATTCTGGCGGCTGCCGATGCCGCTATCGGTGGGAAAACCGCCATTGATTTTGAGGGTCTTAAGAATGAGATAGGCACATTCTCAATGCCTGCCGATGTCGTAATCTTGCCTCAACTGTTTTCCTCACTTCCTCGGGCAGAGGTGCTCTCCGGTTTCGCAGAGGTGCTAAAGATGGCAATGATTATCGATAAGTCGCTATATGACAGGCTCCTTGCGTTGGAAGATATTGTGGATTTCAGCGAGAGTTCGCCGGTGGCTGAGGCTATCCGTTTTGCTGCAGAAGCCAAGCAGAAGATAGTCGATATCGATCCTCGAGAGGTGGGATTGCGACGCATTTTGAATTTCGGGCACACTGCCGGACATGCCTTCGAGTCTGTGTCTGCTCTACATGGATCGCCAATAAGTCATGGCTTGGCTATAGCGCATGGCATGGCAGTGGCTTTACGTCTCAGCTCGAGATTTGCCCAACTCCATCCGCAAGTGGCGAGAGACTATGAAGAGAATTTTTTAAAGAGACATTATCCGGAGTTGCCCATAAAGTCCGATTCCATCGAGGAAATTCTGCGTGTGATGATGCATGACAAGAAGAACCGAACTGCCGGTCGAATCTCATTCGTATTGCTGCATGATATTGGCAAAGTCGCCAAGCCGATGGATTTGTCAGCCGAAGATATCGCGCCAATTCTGGAAGAATTATTGTAAAATTGCGATGAAATCGGATTAGAACGCGCTCTAAATGCTCGTTATGCGCGCCATTAGTTTTATGGCATATTTCCCGAAGTATGCCAATAGGGCTCCGGCGCGGTCTTGCAGTCGGGCCTGTCGATTGCAGAGCACGTCTCCTCGATTTTCTCTGATCACTTTCAAGCACCTCTCTTCGGTTGTAGGATCCTGTCGAAGTGATCGATATAGCAGATTGAGAATATTGTAATGGGCGGCAAAGCGGCGTGTCTTTGCCGCTTTTATCACATCTCGGCTCATATCAGCGAGGTCGGTGACTATCCTGTCGGTCACATCGAGGACATCCAATCTCGCTTCGCTGAATGTATGGATAAAACTCTGCCGATGTTGGCGATATCCCATCATCTTATATGGTAGGCATGTCACACCCCCGGCGCGTATGATGGCGCGATAGATCACATCGAGATCTTCATATCTGATTCCCTCTCTGAATTTGGGCGCATCCTCGCCGACCCAGATGTCGCGCCGAAACAGCTTATCCCATGCCGATGTGTCAAGAAAAGTCCCGATTCCATCGAGCTTTTTCTGATAAAACAACGCCTGCAAGGCATGGTCGCTGCCGAGCGTTGTCGATTGGAGTGACGAGGGGATAGGCCGGTGCCTGATCTCCTCATCTTGATAGAAATTATAGAAAGAGGTGGCAACGATCCCGGCGTTACTTTCCCTTGACGCTTGCAGCGTAACTTTCAAGAAGTCGGGATGGAGGATATCATCGGCATCGAGAAAGGTCAGATACTCCCCTTGAGCCAGAGATATACCGAAATTGCGTGCCGCCGATGGTCCGGCATTGGCTTGATGATATACTTGGATACGAGGGTCGTCGGCAGCATACTTCCGACACAAATCGGGCGTTGAGTCCGACGACCCATCGTCAATAAGCAACAACTCCCAGTCGGTCTCCGACTGGGAGAGTATGCTTGATATCGTTTGTTCCAAATATTGCTCGGCATTATATGCCGGAACTATGATTGATACCATCAGCCTTTGAGCCTGTTCTTCTACTTACACTGTAAGGATTTCTTTCTCCTTGGCGGCGAAGAGTGTGTCGATCTTCTTCATGTACTTGTCATGAAGCTTCTGCACATCTCCTTCGGCATCCTTCTCGACATCTTCGCTAAGACCATTCTTGATCTCCTTCTTCAGACCTTCGATGGCTTCGCGACGAGCGTTGCGGACAGACACCTTGGCATTCTCAGCCTCACCCTTGCTTTGCTTCACGAGTTGCTTACGGCGATCTTCGGTAAGAGGGGGAATGCAGAGTCTGATCACCTCGCCATTGTTCTCGGGAGTAATGCCGAGTTCAGAGTTGATGATAGCCTTCTCGATCTCCTTGAACATAGACTTCTCCCAGGGGGTGATGGCTATGGTGCGTGCATCAGGCACAGAGACGTTGGCTACATTGGAGATTGGGGCTTGCGAACCGTAATAGTCTACACGGATCCCATCGAGCAGACGAGCAGATGCTTTGCCGGCACGGATGTGAGAAAGCGTGTCATCAAGATATTCGACTGCCAGTTGCATCGAATCCTCGGCATTCTGCAGATATTCTTTTACTTCCATGGTTATACTGTTTAATGTTGTTATTATCGATGTTTTAAGGTAGTTGTCTCGAGATGATTAGCGCTCCACGGTGACGAGTGTGCCGACCGGTTCTCCCTCGAGGGCTTTGCGGAGATTGCCGGGGATATCCATGTTGAAGACATAGATAGGCATCTTGTTCTCCTTGCAGAGTGCGGTGGCGGTAAGATCCATGACTTTCAGACCGCGCTCCATCACTTCGTCGTAAGAGATCGAGTCGAAACGCTCGGCAGTCGGGTCCTTCTCCGGGTCGGCTGTGTAGACACCATCGACGCGAGTACCCTTCATCATCACCTCCGCTTCGATCTCGATGGCACGAAGTGCCGAGCCGGTGTCGGTGGTGAAATAGGGATTGCCGGTGCCACATGAGATGATAGCCACACCACCCTCACGCAGCGTCTCGATGGCGCGCCATTTCGAGTATTGCTCGCCGATGGGGAACATCCCTATGGCAGTCAGCACCTTCGCCGGCTGACCGATCGCCTCAAGTGCCGAGGAGAGTGCCAAGGAGTTGATCACCGTGGCAAGCATACCCATCTGGTCCCCCTTGACACGATCAAATCCCTTCGATGCCCCGGAGAGCCCGCGGAAGATATTGCCTCCGCCTATCACTATGCCGATCTCTACACCGGCTTCTACCATCTCTTTGATCTGTCGAGCATATTGATTCAGTCGCTCTGTGTCAATGCCATGTCCCTGACCTCCGGCCAGAGATTCGCCCGACAATTTCAGTAGTATTCTTTTGAATTTCATCTTCGATCTTACTTTGCTATGCTCAAAGTTAAGAATATTTTTTCATAATTGAAAACATTCGCCACTCTATCCCTATATTTTTTGTTAGAAATCGCTCTGTAGCTATACTTTGATTGCTCTGACGCTATTCTTTGACGAGTATTTTGATCAGATCGCGCATACCCTCTGTCGCTTTTTTGGCGATGACATGCACGCCCGGGATGTTGGATGTGTCTGCCGGATTCGGATCGATGTAGTAGATGGGCTTGCCGACGGGTACACAACTGATCAGGCCCGCTGCCGGATATACCACCAATGATGTGCCGATCACTACAAAGATGTCGGCTTGCTGCACGATATCCATCGCCTTGTCGATGTTGGGCACCGGCTCTTGGAAGAAGACGATGTGGGGACGCATCAAGTCGCCATTCTTGCCGCGGGTCTCGACTGTCGTCTCGAGATGGTCGGCATCCAATGTCTCAACATAGTCGGGATGACTGATCGAGCGAATCTTCATCAACTCGCCATGCAGGTGGAGCACATCGGTAGAGCCGGCTCTCTCATGCAGGTCGTCGACATTCTGGGTGATGATTCGCACGTCGAAGTGCTTCTCCAACTCTACAAGTGCTCGGTGTGCATCGTTGGGCTCTACTCCTACCAATTCGCGACGCCTTTCGTTGTAAAACTTATGGATCAACTTCGGATTTTTGCTAAACCCATCGGCTGAGGCTACATCCATCACAGGATAGTCGTTCCACAATCCGTCGGCATCTCTAAATGTCTTTATGCCTGACTCGGCGCTGATACCTGCACCGGTCGATACTACCAATATCGGTTTACTCATAGTTTTGTCCTCCTTTTTTTATTTGATTATTATGCTCTTACTTATCTTGTTATCCTTCGATCTGTTTAAACAATTTCCATGCCTTGGATTGGCGATATTTCGGCACGCAGTGAGGATACACTTGCAAGACGCATTTGCTATACATCTGCGATTCATTCTCTTCGAAGAGATTGCTGTTGCATTCGAATTTCGGCGGGATGTCGGAGAGAATACGGATCGCTCTCAGATTGCGACAGCCGCTGAAGATCAATTCCCCAAGTTCTGAAGAGTTGGATGGCATCACTACCGTCTGCAAGTTGATACACTCGGAGAAGGCATACGACTCCAGATGTCTTACTGTGGGTGGTAGGGCTACGAAGCGGAGCACCGAGCAGAATGAGAATGCGTTAGATCCGATCTTTACCAGCCCTGCCGGCAGTTTGATGCTCTCTAAAGTCCGGCAATAGGCGAAGGCATGACTCTTGATCTCGGTCAGCAACTTGCCGAGCATCACTTGGCGGAGACGTGTGCACCAGGCGAAGGCGTATGACGGCACCACCGTCAGGGTCGGAATCTCTGCCTTCTTAAGCATCTCACATTCGCGGAATGTCCCCTCTCCGATCTTCTGCACCGTCACCGGCAGACTCACCTCTTCAAGGTTGCTACACCCCAAGAAGGCATAGTCGCCGATCTCATTTACACGACAAGGCTCGGCAAATTCGATATACTTGAAGTCGGTCCGATCGGCAAATTTGTAACCCGGGATCTTCACCACCCCCGCCGGAACGATCAGTGTCGAATCCTTTACTTCATATTCCACAGCCGAGGCTGATGCGGCAATCCCTGTTATCGCCATGATATATATCCATAGTCTTTTCATTTCTTATCTTGTTTTGCGGCTGGTTCGCCGGATTGTTCGTTATTCTGATTGTTGTCGCGGAGATAGGAGGGCTGGCGGTCGGCGGGGAGAATATCTCGCTCACTGACACTGTCGACTCGGGTCACTATCACTTTGGAGCAGCCTCGCCAGGGCATGCGCGTGTGGTAGATGCTATATTCCACCTTCACAGGCTTGCAGGCGAATTGCTTCTCTTTGAGCGTGGCGGCGATGTTGGCATCGGAGGTCGAGAAGATGAAATCACCCTCATACACTCGAGTCGTGTCCATCAGACTCTTGTAGGGGAGGAGGACTCCCTCGAAGGTCTTGAAGATATCACCCTCCTTGTAGAGTGTCTCGACATAGCCATATTGTGTTGCCTCTGTGACGTAGGGTTGGAACATCTTGATATAGACATAGCAGACGAGCCATATCAGGAATATTGCCAAGCCCCCGAAGAGACAGATCTTGAAGCGTGTCTTGCGGTGTATATGGAGGTGTTCGAACTCATCGTCCGATTCTTCCCAATATTTCGGATCATCCGGCTTGAGTGTCGGCTTTTTCGGCTCTTTCTTCTTCTCGGGCTGCGTTTCTTCGCTCTCGAAGTAGTCGTTTTTTTCGTTGTCGTCAAATAAGTTCATAATACTCTCAATTTAGAGCCATCGCAATCAAGTTCCGATGGTTTGGTTTTTACTCACTTTTTTTGCTTTTTTCTTTCGGTCGAACATGATATATCCCATGGTGTAAAGACCGAGGATGATGAGCATCACCGTTTGCCCCGACCATTGCAACATGGAGAAGGCAGTGCCTTGGGCTGTGGTGATGCCATATATGGCGAGGCCGAACATCACGGCGATGTTCCAGGGGCCGAGGCCGCCGTTGGAGGGGACAGCCATGCCGATCGAACTGAGCACGAATGCCACCAAGCAGGGGAGCAATCCCAAGGCATTGCCGGGCGCCGTGCAGAGGTCGCGGGTGAAGTCGAAGGCAAAGAAGGCTACATAAAGCTGAGTGAAGTAACACCCCCAAATGGCGAAGGTATAGCCGATGAATGCCCACTTGCCATCCATCGAGCCGATGGTGGCAAAGCCACGCCACATCTCTTTGACCCAGGTCATAATCTTGATGATGATTTTATGGTTGCGTCCGAAGTATAACACTCCCCAGACGATCAGCCCGATCACTACCAGAATCACCCAATTCCAGGGATTTTGCACCATCCCCACCAAGTCTTGTCCGATAGGATATTTGTCAAGGAAGGACTCGATGGCAGGGGCTGCCACCAAGAAGGTGAGCAGGGTCAATCCGAGCACCATCAGCGTGTCGGTGATACGGTCGGACATCATCGTGCCCACCACTTCGGTGAAGGGCTTTTTCTCCCTTTCGGCGATATATGAGCAACGCCATATCTCCCCGAGTCGGGGGAACACCAAGTTCAGAGCGTAGGTGCCGAAGATCGAACACACCACAGCCATCAGCGGAGGATTGATGCCGAGGCTCCGCAACTGAATCCGCCAGCGCAAGGCACGGAACACATGGCTGAAGATGCTGATAGCCATGGCGCAGAGGATCCATCCATAGTCTACACCACTCGTCACTATCCGCCACATATCGGCGAAATCCACCTTGCTAAACATATAATAGAGCAACAGAACGGTCAGCGCCAAGGGCAGAAGCCATTTCAACGAGTTGCTTACCAATTTCTTAACTATTATCATCAGGTATTATCTTTTATGGTTGTTACTGCGGCAGTACGAACTCCACCTCCTTGAAGGCGAACTGTGCCGCTGTCATTGTAGTCTGATTGATTATGGTGATCGGTCCGTGGGGGTCGACATCGTCGATGATACCCTCGAAAGTCTCACTCTCGCCGCGGAGTCGGAATGTGTAGGGCTTGCCGTCGCCGCGCCAGAGGTTGCGTTTGAACTCGGCATGGATAGCTTCGCGTCCCGCGGTGTCACCGATAGTCGCCAATCTGCTCTCCAACAGGGCTCCTACGGCTGCCGCCACGCGGCTTATGTCATACTCCTCGCCGGTGAGCTGTCGCAGTGACACCGGGTTGGGAGCATCGCTCACGAACTCTTCCTGATTGATGTTCAGCCCCACACCGAGACGCGAGTGCTCGATTGCTTCGCTCGTCACCGAATGCTCGATAAGGATCCCGCAGATCTTGCGATCGCCCACATAGATGTCGTTGGGCCATTTCACCTTCGCTTCGACACCCTGCCGACGCAGAAAGTCGCAGATCGCCAAGGCTGTTGCTTCGCTGATCGAAAATTGATGGCGCGGCGCAAACCGCTCCGGGCGTATCAGCATCGTAAACAGCAGATTCTTCCCGGGCTCGGACTCCCAGCTATTCCCTCGCTGGCCACGACCCGCACTCTGATGATTGGCGATCACCATCGTGTTGCTCTCAAGCTCCGATGCGTGTAGCGACACATAACTATTGGTTGAATCCGTCTCTTCAAGCACTAGAAATTTCATCTCTTATTCAATCAGTGATGGTTACTATTCTCGATTCGTCAGCCCCGACTCTTATCCGGATGTAGAGTGTATCGTCGGGAAGCAGACTCTCCACATTTTCCGGCCATTCCATCAGACATAGAGCTCCCGATTCGAAATAATCTTCGAGACCCAACTCGAAGCCTTGTGCCTCGTTCTCAATTCGGTAGAAGTCAAAGTGATAGATCGCACTCCCATCGCCGGCTCGATATTCATTGATGATGCTGAAAGTGGGGGAGTTGACATCATCTTCGACCCCCAGCTCCCGGCATATCGCCCCGATCAGGGTCGTCTTCCCCGCACCCATCGGCGCATCAAATGCCACATGTTTCCTACCCGCGATGGCTGCCACGATATCCTTGATTCGCTCGCCTATCTTCGCTTCATTTTCTATGATTATATCTTTCGACATATTAAAAAATCCTCTTAGATATGCAAATTTAGCGATTTTTTGATTAAATTTGTTCTTAATTATCGAAATTCGCATAAAATGTGCTTATTTTGATGCTCAACCCGAATTATTAATATTAAAAATTGATATCAGTAAATGGGAAAAGTCATGATCATTGGCGCCGGAGGTGTCGGCACGGTAGTTGCCCATAAGTGCGCCCAACATCCCGAAGTGTTTAGTGAGATCGTACTCGCTTCACGCACCCTCTCCAAGTGTGATGCAATAGCCGAAAGGGTGGCTAAACGCACCGGCCATAATTCGATCGTTACCGATCGCGTCGACGCTGACAATGTCTCCGAGTTGTGCGAACTCTTCCGTCGTCATCGCCCTGAGTTGGTGATCAATGTTGCACTCCCTTATCAAGACCTCACCATCATGGAGGCTTGCTTGGAGTGTGGTGTGAATTATCTCGATACGGCCAACTATGAGCCCAAGGATGAGGCGCATTTCGAGTATTCCTGGCAGTGGGCTTACCGCGAGCGTTTCGAGAAGGCAGGACTTACCGCCATCCTCGGTTGCGGTTTCGATCCGGGTGTCTCGGCGATCTTCGTCGCTTATGCCGCCAAGCATCATTTCTCGAAGATGACTCATCTCGACATCGTCGACTGCAACGCCGGCAATCATGGCAAGGCGTTCGCCACCAATTTCAACCCCGAGATAAATATCCGCGAGATCACTCAGAAGGGTAAGTATTGGCAGGATGGCAAGTGGGTGGAGACCGAAAACCTCGAGATCCACCGCACGCTGAATTATCCAAATATCGGCCCTCGCGAGAGCTACCTCCTCTATCACGAGGAACTCGAAAGCCTCGTGCTCAATTTCCCCGACATCAAGCGTGCTCGCTTCTGGATGACTTTCGGACAGGAGTATCTGACTCATCTCCGCGTGATCCAAGATATCGGCATGGCGCGCATCGACCCCGTAATCTATCAGGGTATGGAGATTATCCCTATACAGTTCCTCAAGGCTGTGCTCCCCGATCCCGGGTCGCTCGGAGAGAATTATACCGGCGAAACTTCTATCGGTTGTCGAATCTCCGGCCTCGATAAGGATGGGAAAAAGTCTACCTATTACATCTACAACAACTGCTCTCACCAGGCTGCCTACAAGGAGACCGGCGCTCAGGCTGTAAGTTATACCACCGGCGTGCCTGCCATGGTCGGCGCCATGATGTTCATGACCGGCAAGTGGGTGATGCCCGGTGTCCACAATGTCGAGGAGTTCGACCCTGATCCCTTCTTGGCCACTCTCGCCGTATCGGGTCTTCCCTGGAATGTTATTATAGATGGCGATCTGGAATTCGACGATTGATAGTCAGTTAGTTAGATGCCATCTATCTTGTGACTTTATTATTTAATACCCTATAGCTCTATGAAGTCTATATTTATGTCGTTGTGCGCCGTATGCCTCTCGTTGGCATCATTCGCCGCAACAATGCCAGCACCTCATTCGTTGTCGACTTCCGGCAATTCGACGCTGATCGGCACTCAGGTCGGCACGGTAGTAGTGACCCCGATTTCGTCCGATATCTTCAAGGTGTCTCGCGTTCCCGTCAGTATGCGTACTTGCACACTGCCGGCCTCGCAGAGTGCCATCCTCCCCTCGTCGCTCGAGGGTATCTCCTGGTCGGCTTCTCCCCGCGAGGTAGTGTTCCGCTCTGCCACTACCGTAGTCACCGTCGATCGCGCTTCCGGTAGAGTCACTTTCCTCTCCGCCAAGGGGGATACAATCCTGGTCGAAAAGGAGGGTGTCAATAATGTCCCAAAGATCAAGCGTGTCTCTTTCTTCAATGGCAGAGCCCAAAATTTCTATGGCGCCGGCGAACGAGGTCATAGCCTCCGTCTTAACGGCGACACTCTGGTGATGTTCAACCGCCAGAATTATGGCTACACCGGCTCTGACCCGCGCATCTCGCAGATGGGCATCACCATGCCTTGGTTCGCTTCCGATGCCGGATATGGCGTGCTGTTCGATGATTACAATAAGGCTGACCTGTATCTGGGTTATGACGAGATTAAGTACACCTCCGATACCCCCAAACTCCTCTCTTATTATTTCGTCAATGGCAACGGATCGCTCCCCGGAGTTGTTTCCAATTATACTCTCCTCACCGGCCGTCAGCAACTTCCCCCGCTTTGGGCTCTCGGCTATATCACCTCTCGTTATGGCTATCACAATGAGCAGGAGACCCTCGGCGCCATCGATTCGCTCAAACAACGCGGTTATCCCGTCGATGGTATCGTGCTGGATCTCTATTGGTATGGCGTCGAAACTGATATGGGTCGTCTCGAGTGGAGCAAGAAGCAATTTCCCGACCATCGCCGCATGCTCGATTCGCTCAAGAATATGGGCGTGCACACGGTGCTGATCTCTCAGCCATACGTCAATAAGAAGGGTGCAATCGACAATTACAACTATCTCTCCGAGGCCGGTATGCTCACCAAGGATTCGGAGGGAAGGACTCACGATGTCACCACCTGGGTGGGAGATGCCGGTATGATCGATATCTCCAATCCGATGACTCGTGCTTGGCTCTGGAATCGCCTCAAGTTGCTCACTGCCGACGGCGTGTCGGGATGGTGGGGTGACCTCGGCGAACCGGAAGTGCATCCTCTCACCATCCGCCATGCCAATGGTGAGACTGCTTCGCAGTTCCATAATGTATATGGCAATATCTGGTCGAAGACTATCTATGATGGGCTTCGTGCCGATTATCCCGATATGCGCCCCCTCTTGATGATGCGCGGCGGTACTGCCGGCCTCCAACGCTATAGCGTCTTCCCCTGGACCACCGACGTGTCGCGCAGCTGGGGTGGCCTCGAACCGCAAATCAACCTGATGCTCAGCGCCGGACTCTCCGGCCTCGGTTATATGGGCTCTGACGTGGGTGGTTTTGCCGTCGATCCCGCCGACCCTTATCAGCCCGAACTATATGTGCGCTGGCTCCAAATGGGTACATTCTCTCCAATGCTTCGCACTCATGCCCAGCTCAAACCGGAGCCCTATCACTATCCGGCACAATATGCTATCATCAAGAATTTCGTGAAGCAACGCTATCAGTGGCTCCCCTATAACTATACGTTGGCTTACGAGAATACTGCCGAGGGGCTTCCCTTGGCTCGTCCCCTCAATTTCTATGCCGAGCCGGGTACGGTCGATGCCAACATCAGCGACCAGTATCTCTGGGGTGAAAATGTCATGGTGGCTCCCGTTATGAAGAAGGGGGCTCGCTCTCGCAAGGTGGTTTTCCCCGCCGGCGATACCTGGATCAATTGGAATAACCACAAACTCTCTTACGCCGGCGGCTCTACCGCTACGGTGGCTGCTCCGTTGGAAACTCTCCCGATGTTCGTTAAGGCCGGTAGTTTCATACCACAGTATATGCGCGATCCGCAGAATGTCGAACAGTATGATCCTAAATATCTCACCGTGAAGTATTTCCCCGGTAAGACAGAATCTTCTTATACACTCTTCGACGACGACCGCAAGAGCCCGACATCTCTGGCCGATGGCGAGTATCAACTCATCACCTTCAGCGCCAATCCTCAAGGTAAGCAACTCGACATCAACATAGCCTCCGAGGGATCGTATAAGGGTATGCCGACTTCGCGTCAATTCACTATGGAGATTCCGGGAGTGGCACGTCCGACGAAAGTGACAGTCAATGGCACAGTATGCAAGGAGTGGAAATATAACGCCACCTCTCGCACACTCACCCTCCCCGTCACCTTCGACTACCGCCCCCTCTCCATCACTATCCTCTGATCATATTCTTTTAGACAATAATAGAGGGCTGTGGCGATCGCTACAGCCCTCTATTTTGATGATAATAAGGATCTTAGAGTCCATAAGACTAATAAGACTGATAAGACTAATAGGTGGGTGCCATCTTGTTGCGCAGACGCTTGGGAAGGTGGCGACGATATTCCTGCCATCCTCGGCTGAGGGCTTCTTGTGACTCGATGTGCCGTCGGCCTCGTTCGCGCAAGTCTGCTATCTTGCCATTGTCTCCCCCTCGACGTTCGAGGGTGTCGGCGCAATTGAGTAGCAATCTTCCCAGTTCTCGCTTCACTATATATGTGCTGTCTGACATCTTCACCGGCATATAACTGTCGGGGCAGTGTCCCATATCGATGTCGGCTTTGTCCGCCATCTTCATCGCCCCGGCCAGGTCGCCATGTGCCAAGAGCCGATCTCCTGCCGACACCAATGCCCCTCTCATGATGGCTGTCTGCTGTGATGGGGCATAGTCCATATATACTTCTCGGCCTATAGGGTTGGGTGGCAATACTTTGTCTGCCGCTGCGAGAAGCAGGGAGTCTACTCTCTGTTCCGGCATCAATCCATAACGATAGCCATAGAGCCACTTCGTGGTATAGGGAGTCATGCCGATACGCATCCTTGTTGGCAAGGCTTCTATCCAGTAGATGGGTCGCGGTGTGGCAGATGCGGCGTTGGTGGCTACAATGTCGAGCATCATCAAGTCGTTGAAGTCGATGTTCTTGCCATCTTTGGTAACTCCGACCAGATCGAACACCACAGTCGAGTCGGGAGTCACTTTCAGCCGCACATATCGGCATGGAAGATTCCCCTCGACACCCTCTCTGACACGCTGCAACATCTCCACGGCATCGAGAGTGTCTTTCGAGTGCTTGGGCATTGACATGCGTCGATAGGCATCCCAGATGATATCGCCTCGGGTCAGAGTAGTGGGCACACCCTTGGAGTTGCGCCATTGTTGCATCATATTGGCGGCATATCGCGGCATCGTGAGATAGGAGAGATTGATCACCCTCACATCGCGGCGGATCCCCTCTACCTCCTGGGCATACCATAGCGGGAAGGTATGGTTGTCGCCCGACACGAAGATGATGGCATCCGGCTCGGCGGCTTCCAAGAGGCTGATGGCATTGTTGCGCGCGGCATAGCGCCCCGAACGGTCATGGTCGCCATAGTTCTCAATTCCCATCCATGCCACCACCGCAAGTGGGATGGCAAAGCCCCACACACTCCGTGTGCGTCGTGCCACCATTATCGCTCCAAAACCGATCCAAACGCAATATGCCAAGTATGACCCCAAGAAGGAGTAGTCGCGCTCGCGCGGCTCACCCGGCCCCTGGTTGAGATAGACCGTTATCGCCAAGCCGCTCATCACGAAGAGGATAGCCGTGATGGCACAGGTCTGGATGCCTCGCCGGCGGTGGGTCAACAGCCAGATTATGCCTATGATGCCCAAGATCAGTGGCAACAGATAATATTCGTTGCGTCCTTTGTTTTCCTTGCCTGCCACGGCGGGTAGCCTGTCTTCCGCCCCGAGCATCATATTGTCGAGTGCATCATAACCGGTGATGAAATTGCCATGCTGCACTTCGCCCTGTGCCGGACGGTCGTTCTGTCGCCCGCTGAAATTCCACAGCAGATAGCGCCAATACATATATGCTGTCTGGTAGGTCAGGAACCATTCTGCGTTCTGAAGGTAGGTGGGACGATAACCTGTAGCCTCTCGACGCTTACCATCCGCTCCCATCTTGGTGACATAATGGCCTGCCGAGTCGATAGCTTCCGACACTTTGACTCGTTCCATGGTAGTCGTGTCCATGCCGATCCAATCGGAATAGGACCTGATGTCGAAGGGACGACTTCCCGTGATGCGCGGAAACCACATACTCTGTTCCGGCGTCTTGACCTGGCGCTTCTTCATCCCCTTCACGATGTAGGCATCTTTGCCCCGTGCGATATATTTACGGTTGAGCAGTGAGTCTTTGGCGCTCAATCCGCGGATCGAGGACTTCAATTTGCCATCCTCTTCGATCGGCACATATTCGTTGTGATAATAGTCGATCTCGAAATATTTATATACATATTTCCCGGTCGAGTCTTTCTCTTCATGCAGAAGAGGACGGCTATAGGGCGTCTCACCATATAGCAGTGGTTTTGAACCATATACTTCGCGGCTCTGGTAGGCGGCAAATGAGAAGGGATTGCCCGGCATCAAGGCATTGGGTGGCGCCGGGATGCC
This sequence comes from Lepagella sp., assembly GCA_051872035.1. Lineage (GTDB taxonomy): Bacteria > Bacteroidota > Bacteroidia > Bacteroidales > Muribaculaceae > Lepagella. The sequence continues at coordinate 12,095 of JBJEDL010000039.1, read as the reverse complement.
CCCTCTTATCGGTATCAGGGCGTATGAAGCATATCCGGTCAGTAGCATAGCGAGCATCCATATCGAGAGGTAAAGGCGTCTCACCTTGAAGTTGGAGCCCGACACCAATAGTGCTGCCACACCCGCAGAGACGATAGCTCCGATCAAATAATGCTCGGAGATGATGAATATTCCCGACAGAAAAATGGCGGGATAGCAAGCCACTCCCATCACTATGCGGCTCTTGGAGCGGGAGCAAGCCACAGTGGCTATCATCAGCGATGTGCCGAGGGTCAGCAGATATATCACCACGCCGCTGAGGTGTGGAAGTTCGAAGCGATTGACGGCGATCAGCTCAAACCATGATGCCAAGGCGATCGAAGATGGCATCATGCCGACCAATACGCAAGCCACGATAATCAGCGACAAGAGGAAGATTACGACCAACTTGCCGGTGGTGCGGATGCCTCGTCTCACTGCCCAGATCATCGCCAATGCCGGGATGCAGAGCAGGTTGAGCTGGTGGATGCCGATGCTAAGCCCGAAGAGGTAGGCTATCAAGACCAGTAGTCGCCAGGAATCGTCTCGCCGACTCGTGCCTGCCCATTTAGCCATAAGCCATAGGCATAGCGAGGTCATAAAGATCGACATGGCATATACCTCCGCCTCTACCGCCGAGTACCATATCGAGTCGCAAAGTCCGAATGCCAAAGTGCCGACCAGAGCACCGCCGGCTGCCGCTAAAGGTGCCGGAATGTGACGCCGCGGCAATTTGAGGAGTACCCAGAGCCCGACTCGGAAGAGGGTCTTCGCCAAGAAGAAGGCGGCGAAGGCGGTGAAAAGTCCCGAGGAGAGATTCACCGCCAAAGCGGCATATTCCGGTGAGGGAGCTAACATGGTGACGATTCGCTCCACCAGCATCCAGGTCGGATTGCCTGGAGGATGACCCACCTCCAGAAGATATGCCGCAGTGACATATTCCGGACAGTCCCAATATGAGACGGTGGGCGCCACAGTCAGCCAATAGAGCGTCAGTAGAATCGCGAACGATCCCCATGCCACTATCGGCTCTGCCCACAAGTATTTCTTCTCCCCTTGGATCATGCCTGTGCTGTTATGATGTTATCTAATATCTATATCTAATAACTAATAATTGAAAATCACCTTTCCGCACGCATCGGATTGTTCAAAAAGTCTTCGTAGGCGAGACGGATGCCATCTTCGAGCTCAGTCTTATAGGTCCAGCCTAATGAGGTGGCTTTCGACACGTCGAGAAGTTTGCGTGGTGTGCCGTTGGGCTTGGTAGTATCCCATACGATCTCCCCCTCGAAACCGACAACGCGAGCCACAATCTCGGTCAATTCCTTGATGGTCAATTCCTTGCCGGTGCCGGCATTGACGGTCTCATTGCCCGAATAGTTTTGCATCAGGAAGACGCAGAGGTTTGCCAGGTCATCGACATAGAGGAACTCGCGGAGGGGAGAACCGTCGCCCCAGCATGTCACACTCTTGAGCCCTGCCTCTTTGGCTTCGTGGAATCGACGGATCAGCGCCGGCAAGACGTGGGAGTGGGTGGGGTGGTAGTTGTCGTTGGGTCCATAGAGGTTGGTGGGCATCACGGAGATGAAGTCCGTGCCATACTGATGGTTGAGATATTCGCAATATTTCAAGCCCGAGATCTTGGCGAGGGCGTATGCCTCATTGGTCTTCTCGAGGGAGGAGGTCAGCAGACAAGATTCCGGCATAGGCTGCGGTGCCATGCGGGGGTAGATGCAGGATGATCCTAAAAACTCCAATTTGCGACAACCATTCTGCCAGGCTGCATGGATCACATTCATCTCTAAGGTCATATTGACATACATAAAGTCGGCGGGCGACTTGTCGTTAGCCTCGATGCCACCCACCTTGGCGGCTGCCAAGAAGACATATTCCGGACGCTCTTCGGCGAAGAAACGCTCCACGGCATCCTGTCGGGTCAAGTCCAACTCGGCGTGGGTACGAGTGATGATGTTGGTATAACCCTGTCTTTGCAATTCTCTAACTATCGCCGAGCCCACCATGCCGCGGTGCCCTGCCACATAGATCTTTGAATTCTTTTCCACTTTATGAGATTTTTTTATAGTAGTTTGCTTTTATCTATTCACTTGTATATGATTGTCATTCATCTGATTATGTTACGCCCTATGCCTTGAGATATATCTCGGTGAGTTTGGGTACGAACCATTCCCACGACATATTGGCAGCATAATATTCGTAAGCCTTCCGCCCCATGGTGTGGCGCAGTTCGGCATCGGTAGCCATCCGCAGCATCTCCTCGGCGAGGGTGTAGGCATCTGCCGGGGGCACAAAGATGGCAGTCTCACCATCGGTGAGATATTCCGCCTGCGCCCCATTGGGCGTGCATATCTGCGGTCGTGCCGATGCCATGGCTCGTATGTTGGGAAGCCCGAAACCCTCTCGCTCCACCGAGGGGAGCACCACGAAGTGCGACTGCATAATCAGCTCCATCGGTATGTCACGAGTCACCTTCCAGTCGATCATCTCCATGACATTGCGCACCATCGCTCTGCGTCTCAGCGTGTCGATATAGTCGGGATTGCCATTACCCACAATCCGAAGCCGTATCTTCTTCCCTCGCAGTGCTGTCAATGCATCGATGATGGTTTCCAATCCTTTACCCTTGGCGAGTGGACCGGGATAGATGGCGAAGATCGGCCCCTTGGTCGGCTCGGGTTGCAATTCCATCTCCGGGAGCTTGATGCTGTCCAAGAGGATATGGACCGTGTGCAGACTCATCGGCAACTGACGCCAGGTGGACCGGAAACTGTCGAATGCCGCCTTCGACACGAAGATATGGGCATTAATCTTGTCGTAGATGCGACGGAAGAGCCACGAATTGCGCCCCGGTCTCACCTTATGACGCGTCGAAATCACCCTCACATCGGGTCGCTTCACCAATCGCTTGGCGAGCAACACGGTGAAGGCATCGCGATAACGATGCACATGCACGTAGGTGCGATCGCGTGGCACATCACGCAATACCTGGGCAAGTATCAGCACCGACGCCGGGTCGAAGAAGCCTCTCAGCGGAGAGTGTGTCAAAGGCACGCCGGCTTGCCTGAACAAGTCGTCGATCACCTTGGCATCGCGCGTGATTGCCATCACATCCCATCCCTCTTTATGATAATGCTCGCAAATATCAAGTGCATATTTCTGTGCACCTCCCCATTTATTTGACGAGATCAAATGTATTAATGTCGGTCGATCTGACATATTTTATCAATTGGAGGTCGAGAGCATCACTCTGATGTCGATGCTCGGCATCGAGAGATAGGATGCCACAAGCTTGTCGACGAGCTTGCCGTCGTAGGTCACCATGCCTCGTTGCACACCCTGTGTCGTAGCCATCATGTCGTTGAAGCCATTCTTGATCATCATCTCTTCGAAGAAATGGATCAGCGGGTTCGACAGAGCCATAGCCACCGTGCGGGGCACCGACACCGAGGGGTGGGAGTCATGCAAGTCGAGCACATAGACCGTATCTTTGAGACTCGAGGAGAGGCTCTTGGGGAACTCGAAGGGGCGTGTGGTGAGTCCGGTGATGATCACATCGGCACTCTTCACTAAGTTCGCCAAGACTCGAGGATGGATCGTGATCAGCTCTACGCGGTCATGACACAAGGGGCGCGACACTTGGAGGGTCGCCACATCATTGTCTAAGAGCACCACTTTGGCTCCGGCTCCGGCTGCCGCATTGGCTGCCGCTATCGCCTCCGTGCCGCATCCGATCACGAGCACTTCACAGGGATTCAACCCTGCTACTCCCGCCAATAAAACTCCCTTACCCTCGCCCAAATAGGACAAAGCATCTTGGGCATACATGATGGCGGCGCGCCCATCGATCTCGTCGATGATGTCGGCAAATATCGCGATGTCCTGGTGGGAGGTGAAGTTGTCGAGACATGCACATGAGATTTTCTTGGCAAGCAAGGCCTTGATCACCTGCTCGTCGAAGAGACCATCTCCCATCATGCAGAGGAGCGTCGCCCCTTCGGTCATCTTCTTGATATCCTTGACACGCAAGGGTTGATAAGAGAGCACGATGTTGCATTTTAAAGCCTTCTCGCGGCTGTCGATCTCCACGCCATATTCGGCATATACTTCATCCTTGAAACTGATGTCGATGCCGGCACCATGCTCCATGGTGATCTTGATTCCGGCTGATGTCAGCATGCCGCAAGCCTCGGGAGTCAACAGAAAACGTGTCTCGTCGGTGTCGGAATAATTGCTCAATAACCCGATATGGATCCCGCGTGAGGGAGCCTTAACCTCTTGCATTGCCGGCTTCGGCTCAAGCGTCGTATTATTTTCAGTCTCTTTCATATTCTGTAGGCTAATTAGGGTTTGGCGGAGATGTTTTGCCCCCCTAAACAGGATGCACAAATCCCCATTTTAGCAAATATACAAATTTTTTCTCATATCATACCTATTTGAGCGATTTTTGTATCATTTTATAGTGGGATGGTGGCGGATCGGAGGAAGGTGTCGATGTTGGTGTCTATCTCTTTGACCGATTCGAGATGCTCGCCGGAGTGCTCGATTTGGGCACGACTGTAGTGGGGTAGACGCGACTCCAACCCACGTTTCACCTCTTGGCGGATCTCCTCTTCGCTTTTGCCCGACATCAGGGGTCGGCGGGAGTTGTTGATCATCAGCCGGCGCACGATACACTCTTCGGTGGCGGTAAGCCAGACGGTGAGACCGCGGTCGAGCATCAAGTCCATATTGTCGTTGAAGCAGGGTGTGCCTCCTCCGCATGCCACTATCACCCCCTCGAAGTCAGCGACTTCGCGAAGCATGGCACTCTCTTTGCGCCGAAATCCCTCTTCCCCCTCTCGGCGGAAGATCTCGGCGATGGTGGAGTGATAACGCTGCTCGATATAGAAGTCGAGGTCGATAAATTCTCTGCCCAAGACGCGTGCCAAGGCTCGCCCGAAGGTGGTCTTGCCACTCGCCATATAGCCTATGATGAAGACTGGTCGCATGGTTTGGTCGGTTAGAGATAGAGTCGGTTTGGAAGATTGTTTGCTTTTAGATGTTGCGCAGGATTCCCCACGCCACTACGGCTATCGTCAGCCCGATAATCATCGGTGGGGAGTTCAAGATACTGTAAAGTCGCGGCCATTGCTTGCGGAAGATTGCCGTGAAGGTCAGCGCCAAGAGTATGGGGGAGATGCAGAGGATAAATGCGTTGGCATGCCATGCCGCCGCGAGGTCTCCTCTGAGCAGGGCATGAAGCATACGCTGGCTGCCACATCCGGGGCAGTCATAGCCTGTCAGAACACGAAACATACATTTCGGAGCCCATGGGCTCAACGCCGGGTCGAATATGAAGTAGAGAGCCAGGATCACAAGCCCTCCGACGATAAGCCCTATTCTGCCCCATTTGCGGCTGATCATAATGAGGTCAGCATGGTGAGGGGGAGGTAGAGGATGTTGCTGATCACGCCGAGCACTATCGAGGCGATGATCCACATCTCGGTACGCTCGGAGGCTTTGCGTGCCCCTTCGTAGTCGCGAGCATAGTATTTGCTGCTCACCGAGGCGCTGAATACCAGGGCAATGATGCCGGCAGGGAGACAGCAGCAGATAGTCGCCAAGATAGCCCAGATGGTGTAGGTGGGGGGCATCGGTTCGGGAGCCTGCTCTTGCGGCATACCTTGCGGCATGTAGTATCCTGCGGCGTGACCGGGGTAGGGTGGCGGTGTCACACTCCCGGCGGCGGGAACCTCCGGCTCGGCAGCCTCTTGCTCTGCCATCTCTTGCTGTGACGCCTCGACCTCTTCGCTGTCGAAGTTCATGCCAAGCTTCTCTGCCCACATTTTCTCTGCTTCATATTTCGGAGGCATAGCGATGGGCTCCACTTCGGCGGCTACCTCCTCTTGAGGAGTAACCGGCTCTTCGACAGTCGGCATATCTTGGGGCGTTTGCAATTCTTGCGACATAGACTCTTTTTGTGGAGTCAATTCGTCTCGTTTCTCTTCTTCTTTTTCCATATCTCGTTCGGTTTAGGGGAGTGATATGTTGATGGTTTGTTATACTTGCTGCATATCGACGAGGTGCTTGTAGATGCCACCCCGTTCGATGAGTTGCTGATGTGTGCCCATTTCGGCTATCTTCCCTTCATGGAGCACGCAGATTTTGTCGGCATTGATGATGGTGGAGAGTCGGTGGGCTATAACGATGGTGGTGCGATCTTTCATAAGTCGCTCCAAGGCATCTTGCACGAGTCGTTCGCTCTCGGTGTCTAAGGCGGAAGTTGCCTCGTCGAGGATCAGGATGGCAGGGTCTTTGAGGATGGCACGTGCTATGCTGATGCGCTGGCGCTGTCCGCCGGAGAGACGACAGCCTCGGTCGCCGATCATCGTGTCGTAGCCCTGCTCGGTCTCCATGATGAAGTCATGGGCGTTGGCGATGCGTGCCGCCTCTTCCACCTGCTCGCGAGTCACTCCCTCGGCGCCGAAGGCGATGTTATTGTAGATGGTGTCGTTGAAGAGGATTGCCTCTTGGTTGACATTCCCCATCAGCGATCGCAGGTCTTTGACTCTCAACTCTTTGACATTGATACCATCGACCCTTACCTCTCCTCGCTCCACATCCCAGAAGCGGGGTATCAGATCGACGAGTGTCGATTTGCCCGATCCCGACTGTCCGACTATCGCCACGGTCTCTCCCGGTGCCACTTCGAGGCTGATGTCGCTCAGCACGTCATGCTCGTCGGTATAGCCGAAGCTGACATGGCTGAAGGTGACGCTGCTCTTGTTGTCGGCACCCTTGGGAAGGTCTTTGGTTACCTCGGGGTCGCAGATAGGATTGACTGCATCCAAGATCTTGTCGATACGCTCTTTGGCAGCCATGCCTTTGCGTACGGTATATGCCGTCTTGGAGAGGTCTTTCGCCGGGTTGATCATACTGTAGAACATCACCATGTAGTAGATGAACTCGGCAGCATCAATCTGAGAATTGTTGGAGAGGATCAGACTGCCGCCAAACCAAAGGATTATCGCTACGGCGATCGTGCCCAAGAACTCGCTCATGGGGTGGGCGAGGGCTGTGCGGCGGCTTACACTGTTGTTGATGCGGTAGAACTCTTGGGTCTGCCTGCCGAATCTTCCCTCCATCATCTTCTCGGCGTTGAAGGCCTTGATGACTCGCAAGCCGCCGATGGTCTCTTCGGTGTTCGACAGGATCTCACCCCATTTGTTTTGCGAAGCCAATGATTTGGCTTTCAGTTTCTTGCCGACAGCACCCATCACTCCCCCCACGAAGGGAAGCATGATGAAGACGAAGAGGGTGAGTTGCCAGCTGATCACGAGCATCATCCCCAAGCAGGCGATGATCATGATAGGATATTTGATAAGCGAGAAGAGACTCGCCATCACGGAGTTTTGAACCTCTTGCACGTCGCCCGAGAGGCGCGCCATTATGTCCCCTTTCCGCTCGTTGGTGAAGAACCCGATGGGGAGCGACACGATCTTGTCATACATCTGCCGGCGGATGTCTCTCACCACGCCATTCTGCAAGGGGATGGTGAAAAATTCGCTCAGATATGCCGTCATCACTTTCAGCAGACAGGTCACCACCAGAAGGATCCCCAAGAATCCGAGGGTGAAGGAGGCGCCATGATCGCTGATGAGTGTCGACATGTAGTAGTAGAAATTATTCTTCAGGACATCCATCATCGATGCCGAACCATATTCCATGTAGGTGTAGATGGTGCTGTCCATGCCGAACAGCATCTGCAATATCGGGATGATAAAGGCAAAGGAGAATAGCGTGAAGAAGGCAGTCAGCAGGTTGAAGATGATGCTGAGTGCTATATCCCTCTTATAGGGGGAGGCATATCTTTTGATGAATAAGAAAAGTTCTTTCATTTGTTCTGCTCTTTAACTGTCTCGAGGAATGGGTAGAGATGATGCGATGGAGAGATGTCTCGAGGTCTTTGACAAGATGTCAACGACTCCAAACTACAAAGATAGTAAAAGTTTTATAAATGAGACAAAAGTTTGTCGGCTTTATCGCCCCAGAAGTTGTAGAAGTCGGCGCGAGTTCTCTTCCATCGGCGGTGGCTCCATAGCCAATATTGAGGGGCTTCGAGGATGTTGTCTTCGAGCAAGGCGAAGTATCTGCGTGTAATCTCGAAGTCGGGATGCTCTTTGGGATTGTGGGCGATGGGGATGAATTTCAACTCGTAGAGGCCGCGACGGGGACGGCTGAGGTGGCAGAAGAGCACTTCGGCATCGAGGAATCGGGAGATCCTTTCGGGTCCGGTGTAGACGCCGGTGTCGTGGTGGAGGAAGTCGAGGAAGAGGTGCATGTCAAATTTGGGACATTGGTCGGCGATATAGCCGGTTACGGTGGCGACTCCGCGTCGTTTCCAGTCGATATGACGGCGCATTATGTCTCCCATCTCGATGTTGTTGGCGCCGAATCGGGTGCGTATCCGGTTGAAGATCTCTCCCATCACTCGGCTGTGGAGATGATGATAGACTTGCGCAGAGACGGTGCCGGGGGCAAAGTAGGTTGGTAGCGAACTGACCCATTCCCAGTTACAGTAGTGACCCAAGAGCAGCGACACGCTCTTGCCCTCGGCTATGGCGAGGTCGACCATCTCGGGGTTGACTACGCGCAGATGATGGTGCATATCTTCGGGGCTCATAGTGAGCATCTTAATAGTCTCGAAGGTGTAGTCGGTGAGGAATGTGTAGAAATTGCGCTCTATTCGGGCTATCTCTTCCGAACTTTTCTCCGGCAGCGAACTGACAAGGTTCTCTCTAACCACTCTTCGGCGATATCTCACTACACTATGCAGTAGCCATGACATAACGTCTGATAAGAGGTATAACACCCTGAAGGGCAGAATGGATAAGCACCATAAAGCCCCATATATCAGATGATAACTTATCTTTTCTATTGTGTTCATAGTCAGGCATGACGCCTCCCTCTGTATGTTCGGATTGCCGGGGAGCATCACTCTTTAGAGATAACGCCTGAAAGCCTCTTTTTATTTTGTGTCGACGCTGAGGTTGAGTTGGTTTTTCACCAATTTCCAGTAGTCGCCATGGAGGGCGAGGAGCTGGTCGTGTGTGCCCTGTTCGCTGATTACGCCATCTTTGATGAATACGATGCGGTCGGCATTCATCACGGTGCTGAGGCGGTGGGCGGCGATAACGATGGTTTTCCCTCTGCCGATGTCGCGGATGTTGTCGGTGATGGTCCGTTCGTTGTTGGCATCGAGCGATGATGTAGCTTCGTCCAAGAAGAGGATGTCGGGGTCTTTGTAGAGTGCACGGGCTATCATGAGCCGTTGCTTCTGACCTCCGCTCATCTCGATGCCCGACACCCCTATGCGGGTGTTGATGCCCATCGGCAGCTTCTCGACGAAGTGACGAAGACCGACTGTCTCGAGCATTTGCAAAGCCCTCTCCTTGTCGGGTGTTTCGTCGCTCAGGGCGATATTTTCAAGGATGCTGCCGGTGAATATCTGACCGCTCTGCATCACAACTCCGCAGTGTCTCAGCCAGTCGCTGTTGTCGATCTCTGCCACCGGCTTACGGCTGAGCAAGAGCTCTCCCTTGGCAGGTACATAGAAGCCGAGCATCAGTTTGATAAGTGTGGTCTTGCCGCAACCGCTCTCTCCGACCAGGGCGGTAGTCTTGCCCGCTTCCACTTCGAGCGAGAAGTCCTTGATGACGTAGGGAGATCCGGCTCCCGGATATTTATACCATAGATGGCGCAAGGAGATTGAGGGCTCGCTATATTTGCTGTCGCCTCGCTGCTCGCTGTCGTCGGTCATTACTTCGTCGATGCGCTCGTAGGAGAGAAGTGCATTCTGCACAGAGAGAATCATCGATGATAGTATGTTGAAGGGTTGTGCCAATCGTCCGGTGATATATCCCAAGGTCATCATGATGCCCATGGTCATATCCCCTTCGATCACCATCGCCGCACTGATGCCGGTGACCAATAGTCCCTTGATGTTGCTGATCATATTGCGCCCTCCGCTATCGTAGAGGTTGAGCCATGCCCCCTTGAGCGAGGTCTTGTTGAGGCGGCGCTGGATTTGCTGCCATTTGCCGAGCCTTACATCTTCGGCGTTGTTGACCTTGATCTCCGGCATGCCGTTGAGCATCTCGTAGGCGTTATTGCGATTGTCGGCGGCATCGGTGAAGTAGGCGAAGTTGAGCGATTTGCGCCGACTCAGGAAGAGCATACTCCATCCCAATTCGATCAGCGAGAGGATGACGAAGATCCCGAAGATTAGTGTGCTATAGTGGCATAGGAGGATGGAAAATACCACTAAGTTGAGGAGCATCGACAGCATCGTGTTGGGGAAGGAGACCAAAAAGTCTTTGATCGCCGACTGGTCGCCTATCTTTTGTATAAATTCCGAACTTACGCGGCGGTCGAAGAAGGAGAGTGGAAAGCGGGTGAGTTTCTTGAGGAAGTCACTTACCATGCCTATGTCGATGTTCAGCCCCAATCGGGTCAGTGTGATATTGACAATGCCGGAGGATACGAGGCTTCCGGTCATCATCGCCAATTGACCCAAAAGGAGTGTCATGACCAGCCCGAGGTCTTTGAGCCCGATACCCTCGTCGATAGTGGTGCGTAGCAATAGCGGCACGCAGAGGTCAGCCCCCATGATCATCAACGACATCAGTATAATCATCAAGAAACTTCGCTTGTGTCGGAACATTACATTCCCGACGTAGGCAAACATCCTCTTCAGGGGACTTGAACTCTCATATTTCCGTTCGGCAAATGTCTCGTTGGGCTCGGCAAGGATGACGATGCTCTTTTTGTCACCCTCCGGGATCCAATAGCGGGAGAAGTCTTCGGTGCTGTATGTCACTTTCCCTCTCGCCGGGTCGGCTATATGCCAGCGTTCACCCTTGCCGCTTATCTTGTAGAGCACTACGAAATGTTTCTGTTGCCAATACAGGATGGCAGGAAGAGGCATGCGTCGTGCCTGTTCCATGTTGATCCTTACCGGCGCCGAGTCCATACCGACCGACGCCAAGCAGAGGGTCATATCTTTGATCGACATCCCCAATCGGCTCAGATCTGAATGTTCGCGTATATAGGATAGTGGCACGCGCTTCCCATAGTGGCGTGCCATCATCCTTATGCAGGTCAATCCGCAGTCAGATTGCTCAAGTTGTCGATAGCATTTAAACATTATATAACACTCTAATTTAGTTACTTCAGTGCTCCCGATTCACCGGTCGAGACGTCACCGGCGTCGATATTACTGTTGGTTTGCTTGCCGTAACTGATAGTGTATGACAGACTTACAGTGACTTGTAGCGGCCATGACGAGCCCCATTCGTTGTAGGAATAATTAGGCGAATCATAGTTCGACCAAGATTTGACTTTGCTAATGATGTCGCTGACTCCTACTGAAGCATAGAAATCTTTTATGCCCCATGACAATGAAATACTCAGTTGGTCATTGTTTTTCGATTCTGTCATACTGAAGACACTCAGAGTCGGTGTCGATTTCCTATATCTTATATCGGCATTGAAGTTGCCAAATTGATATGAGGCACTTGCGTCAAGTTGAAAGGATACTTTCTCTCTTTTCATATCACCCCCAATCTTGTCGTACATCAAACAGGGATGAATATTGACAGTTAATTTATTTTTAAAAAATCGTCCTGTCAGATCGAGTGATGCAAATAAATCGTCAAGACCTCCTACGTTGGAATATGTCTTGATCAAACCTCCCATTTCTGCCGGAGCTGCCGTGTAGATTGCTCTATCAGCATTGTTAAATCGGGTCCACGTGAAAGAAGCCCCTATAGAAAACATGTCTGATGGCAACCAAGTGGCTCGGATTCCGGTGGTCCATTGATCCATACTCTTCAAGTTGGGGTTACCCTTGATCCACAATAGGTCAGATGATTTGATGACGATGTCGCTCGCTTCGCTTGCTTTGGTCGAATAATTCCTATAATAGCTCGAGGCTGACATCCTGAATTTTGGGGAGATCCTCCAATTAAGGAATATCTCAGCCGTGGCAGCGCATCGACTTTGGGTTTTCTCTCCCTCGA
>JBJEDL010000038.1:0-6824 GCA_051872035.1 Lepagella sp. | reverse complement strand
CATCGGTAAAGCGTTCGCCGTCGTACCACATTTGATTGAATGTGGCGAGAAATTGTTTGGAATAGGGAGATGTGAATCGGGTAATTAGGGTAGCGATATTGTTACCCTTTTCGCAACCGAGTTCAGGAGTTGTAAACTCCATAAAAGGCATATATGAGCAAGACTCATTGCCATTTTCGATTGTCAGATTGCCGGGGACAATGCCATTGGTAATATTTGATTTGAAGCAAGCCTTTCGGCGAATCCATTCTGCACATTCGCGTGCGATGGCTTTTTGAGAGAGTTCGTTGCGCAAACGTATCTCATATTCTGATCCGAACAAGCTTCTCTCGCGATTGAGCTTCGGAATATAGAACTCGCGTTTCTGTTTGGAGGTATTCGACTTGCTGAAGGTGGGAGCGGTGAAAAGGAATCGCAATTCGGAGATCTTTTCAAGCTCCTCTTTGAGAGCCTGATAAGCATAAATGGAGAACGACGCAGCGGCAATAGAAAGTCGAGAGCCGCTTTGCAAGTCGGCTTTCAGACCATCTATAACTTTTTCTGTCGTGTTGTTAAATTGTTTTATGTCCTCCATTCCAATATTGATTGCCTATCTTGGCGTTGCATTATTATTGTTTGCAAATATAAGAAATATTTTGGAATATTGTAGAAAATCGGTGGTGTTTTTTCTGCCTATCGGCGCAACACTCCCGGCCGTTTTCGGGCGATTAGAGCGCGTTTCTTAGATGCGGGTGCCCATTTTGTATGCTTCTTCCAATTGGCTGTTGCCCTCTATGTCGCGCGGATCGCTTACGCCACCACAAAACACATGGCCTCGGAGCGTTGCCTTCCCGAAGCAGTCGATCCATCCCTGAAGACCCGATTCTGCTCGGCGGGGTGTTTGTTCTTCTTCTTCAGCCGCCGTGGTGAGCAGATATATGTCGCGGAAGCGATAGTCTTTGGGATACATGGCGTTCATGCGGTCGATGAGTGTCTTCCGTGCCGCGTAGCAAAAGCATCAGTCAAATCAGGGCAATCTGTGGTTAAAAAATATGCGTGTGCGGGTGGTGTCGGTGAGGCGGCAGCGTAAGGCTATTTGTAACATAAACGCAACAATTTTGTTACAATTATGTAATAATTGCGAACTATTTTTGTAGTCAGATTGTTTATGCTTTAATATTGGGTGTAAACAATAATAATATTGGGTGTAAACAATAATGACCGAGTGCTTTTTCGGTATTTTCAGATCTGAATAATATGAGCCATGGACTACAAGAAGTGTAAAAACAATTATGTCGATCGCGATGTCAGCTGGATGTATTTCAACCACCGTATTTTGCAAGAATCGGAGAAAAAGAATATCCCGGTGCTTGAACGTATGTCTTATCTCGGCATCTATTCCAACAATCTCGATGAGTTCTTCCGGGTGCGTGTGGCAACGCTCAACCGTATGGTGCAGAGCAAGGAGAAAACCCTCAAGGAGGATCGCGAACAAGCCAAACGAACCATCAAGGAGATAACCCGCCTCAACAGTATCTACAACAAGGAGTTTGAGCAGGCTGTGGCAGATGTGACTCGCGACCTCCGGCAAGTGGGCATCAGAATCCTCTTGGAAGATGCCCTCAACGATGAGCAGCAACGTTTCCTCTGGCAGCTATATGTCGACAAATTGAATGGGATGACCAACCCCGTTTGGCTCGACAAGATCAAGGATATCAGCGACATAGGTGATGACGGTATCTATCTGGTGGTGAAGCGTATGGAATGGATCGACACACAGAAAAAGCCGAAAGTCTGCTATGCACTGATTGCCCTCCCCGACAAGGAGATGGGGCGTTTCGTACGTCTCCCGAAGAGCGACGGCATGGAGAATATCATGTATCTTGACGACGTGATCCGCTTCTGCCTGCCGAGGATATTCGTTGGGAGCGGCAACTGCACCTTTGAGGCCTATTCCTTCAAGTTTACCAAAGATGCGGAGATGGATCTTGACAATGACCTGAGCAGCGGTGTGATGCAGAAGGTCGCCAAGGGTGTCAAGAGTCGTAAACGCGGTGAACCGATACGCGTGATCTACGACGAGAACATGCCCAAAGCTCTTGTGAGAGCTGTCATGTCGCGTCTGAGCATCGACAGCTTGGACACGATAGTGGCTGGTGGTCGCTACCAGAATCATAAGGACCTGATGGTCTTCCCCGACTGTGGTCGCAGCGATCTGAAATATGAGAAGTGGACTCCCATCTTGAAACGCGAACTCGATAGCACACGCAGTGTGCTCGATGCCATCAGGGAGAAGGACCGCTTCATACATGTGCCCTACCACTCTTTCGACAGTTTCATACGCGTATTGCGCGAAGCCGCCCTGAGCAGCGAAGTGAAGGCGATCAATGTGACCCTCTACCGCCTTGCGAAGTCGTCGAAGGTGGTGAAGGCGCTGATCTGCGCCGCACGCAATGGCAAGAAGGTGACAGTGGTAATTGAGCTGTTGGCGCGCTTCGACGAGGAGAGCAATATCGAATGGAGCAAACGCCTGCAGGAGGCAGGGGTCGAAGTGATATTCGGAGTCGAGGGACTAAAGGTGCACTCCAAATTGGTGCATATCAGCGGCAAGAATGGCGATATCGCCTGCATCGGCACCGGCAATCTCCATGAGGGTAATGCCAAGGCTTATACCGACTATATGCTGATGACCTCACGCCCGCAGATAGTCCGCGAGGTCAAAAGGGTGTTCGAGTTTATACGCAAACCCTTCAAACCGGTGAAGTTCAAGGAGCTGGTGGTATCGCCCAACGGTATGCGGTCGAAGATCTATCGCCTTATAAATGAGGAGATTCGCAATGCTCGCGCAGGGTGTGAGGCCTGGATCAAGGTAAAGATCAATCATATCACCGACCCGGAGATGGTGGCGAAGCTCTACGAGGCCTCGCAGGCGGGTGTAAAGATCGAGCTTTTGGTGAGAGGAAACTGCTCGCTCGTGCCGGGGCTCCCGGGACTCAGCGAGAATATCAAGGCTGTGGGGATAATCGACCGTTATTTGGAACATTCGCGCATCTTGATTTTCGCCAATGGTGGTATGCCGAAATATTACCTCGGCTCTGCTGACTGGATGCCCCGCAATCTCGACAACCGTATTGAAGTGCTGACACCGGTGTATGATGAAGATCTGAAACGCGACCTTCGACGCACCGTGGAGTATGGCTTGAAAGACACTACCAATGCTCGCATCATCGATGGCAGAGGTGGCAACATCTTGCAGAGTGGCGAGCCATTCAGATCTCAAGAAGAATTACATAACGAATATGGCAATGAATATGGAAACGAATAACTATGCAGCTATCGACATAGGGTCGAATGCAGCAAGATTGCTGATTAAGAATGTGACCGAAGACTCCATGGGCAATGCGGAGTTTACGAAATTGCTCTTCTTGCGTATACCCTTACGACTCGGCAAGGATGTGTTTACCTTGGGCGAGATCAGCGAGGAGCGCGAGCGGATGATGATGTGCATGATCAAGAGTTATAAGCAACTGATGAAACTCTATCGTGTGGAGTATTTTCGGGCATGTGCCACATCGGCGATGCGCGATGCTCGCAATGGTGAGAAGCTTCTGAAGAAGATCGCAAAAGCCACCGACATAAAGATCGAGATAGTCACCGGGAGCGAGGAGGCACGCATCCTCTACAACAATTCGATAGAGTCTGCCGAACGTGTCAGCGGCAATTATGCATACGTCGACGTGGGTGGCGGCAGCACGGAGATATCCCTGCTGAGCAATGGTCAGTTGGTGGGTAGTTGCTCCTATAATATCGGTACGTTGCGCAAGCTCAGCGGGATGGTGCCGGCGGAGGTGGAGGAGAAATTGAAAGCAGATTTGGAAGAATATGCAAAGCAATATCCGGGTATTAAGATAGTCGGTTCGGGTGGTAACATTAATAAACTCTCTCGTCTCTTCCACGAAAGCAACAAGAAGAGCAAGAAGAATGTCTTGCCGGTGAAGCATCTCAGGGAGATGTATGACGATATGAAACCACTGACGGTGGCAGAGATGATGAGTCGCTATGGCTTAAAGGCGGATCGCGCTGATGTGATCTTGCCGGCGGCAGAGATCTTCCTCAAAGTCTCGGATGCTCTGAACTGCGAAGAGATCCAAGTGCCCAACATCTCCCTCGCCGACTGCATCATCGACGGCCTCTACAAATCAACTCGCCCCACCTGTTGATTTTTTACGGCGGCGGCGACGGTTGGGCTTGGGTTTGCCCGGCTGATTCCCCGGCTGTTGTTGCTTGGGGTTGGGCTTGGATTGCTTGCCGGCGGCCGGAGCTGCCGCTGTGGGTTGCTTTGATTTGCTTTTCTTTTTGCGCGATCGGCTCCGCTTGGAGGCTACTTTATATTCCGGCACCTCGCCCAACTCGGCGGGGACTTCTGCTTTGGGCACCGGGGCCTCGAGGAGCCGCTCGATGCGCGATAGTCGTATGAAATCGTCGGGCGATACGAACGTCACGGCGCTGCCATCGCGGTCGGCTCGTGCCGTACGACCGATACGATGCACATAATCCTCAGCATCGTGTGGCACATCGAAATTGATCACCATCTCGATGTCATCGATATCGATGCCGCGTGAGATAATGTCGGTGGCTACCACCACATTGATCTTGCCCGACTTGAAATCGAGCATCACCTCCTCGCGCTTCGACTGATCGAGATCGGAGTGCATCTCCCCTATCTTGATCTTCAGTTTGGCGAGTTCTCTCGCCAGATTCTTCACCTTCATCTTCGAGGAGGAGAAGATGATGACACGATTCGGCGGATTCTGAGCAAATATCCCCTTGAGGATAGGGATCTTCTGTGTCTCGTAGCATATATAGGCGGATTGCTGAATCTTGTCTGCCGGTTTGGAGACTGCCAACTTAATCTCGACAGGATCTTTGAGGATCTTGTTAGCCATCTGCTGGATCTTGGTCGGCATAGTGGCGGAAAACATCAGCACTTGCGCCGACTTGGGGATATGAGAATATATTTGCATTATATCATCGTAGAAACCCATATCGAGCATTCTGTCCGCCTCGTCGAGGATAAAGAAAGAGACTTTGGAGAGATCGACATAACCCATGCTGAGGTGGGCGAGCAGACGACCCGGTGTGGCGATTACGATATCGGCACCCATCTTGAGGCTTTTGCGTTGCTGATCGTAGGTATAGCCATCGGTGCCGCCATAGATGGCAATGCCGCTCACCGGCATAAAATAGGCGAAACCCTGCAGCTGACGGTCGATCTGTTGCGCCAACTCGCGTGTCGGTGCCATGATGATGCAATTCACGGCATCGGTAGGGAAATCTCCCGCTGCCAAGCGATCGATCACCGGCAGTAGATAGGCGGCTGTCTTCCCTGTACCGGTCTGGGCGCATGCCATCACATCCTTGCCGTCGATCACGGCAGGTATCGTTGCCTCCTGTATCGGTGTACACTCGTCGAAATGCATATCCCAAAGCCCATCCAGCACATCGTCGTTGCTTAAAATCTCGTCAAATCTCATTGAAATAATTGCAATTAATTCAAAACAGTTGCAAAGTTAACACTTTTTTACCTCATCCCAATATATAGGACATTAAATTATAGTTTCTTTTCGATGCCGAAGCGGAAGGACCGGGAGTATTCTCTGAGGAGTGACAGTGAGACTTGCTTTTGGGTAAGGTTGAACACCTCCGACCACTGGGTGAAGCCGGTGGAGCTTTGGTCGCCATCGGGACCCTGCGACACTCTCTCCAAGAGACCCATCGCCTGTTCGGATGTCAGCGTATAGTCATGCTCCTTCATGCCATCACGCAGACCTAAATAGCGATCCATGCCATGTTGCGACCGATTGATGCCATGTGGCGTGTCTGCCATCGTGGGGGAAACATAGAAGTTGGTGACATATCGGAGGGCATCCTCCCCACGCAGCACCTCCATCTTGTCGGGATGCCGCTCCATATCGGCATTGGTATACTCTACGATGGCAAAATCGCCGGTGGCATCCGCCAAGAAGAGATGATAATTCGCAGGATCGGTGTCCATACACATATTGAACTCACGCAGCATCTCGATGGCCTCCCTCACGGTAGATGCCCGGTCGAGAATCATGCGCATCGCGATGGTGGTAAAGATCTTCTTCTTCCCCGGCTCATGCTGCTGAGTGGGAAGTCCATCCAACTTGAGGACACTCACAGCGAGACCATCCTCGTTGATGCCATCCAAGAGAAGATATGGGAGTGCCATCAGCATCGACAAGTCCGACTTGCCATCGGTATAGAATCCCTGCTTATAATCGACGAACAGACCATCGACAAATGATACCGACTTCTTGCCATCCTTCGGTGCGGTGTGCACCACGATCGCCGGGATCATAATGCGATCATGTGTGCCGGGAGCGAAATGATTGAAATCGAAATTGCGTCCCATCAGGTAGTCGCCCGATTTCGGGTCTCGAGTGGCAAATGCACTGCAACCGGCGTCATAGATCAGTGGAAGATCCTCGTGTGAGGGATTGCTGTCCATAAGATGTCGGGCTACAAACATCTTGAGACGATTGACACCGTCAATCTCGAAATTGATAGCCTCATCGAGCTTATAATCAACTGTATAGCTCATCTCATAGATGCGCCCTTTATCCCCCTCAAGGTCTACCAAAGAGTGGATCATAGCAAGTTTATCGTTGTCGGAAATCATAGATACAATGGATGTTAGTGAGTTAGTCTTCACAAAATTAGCAAAAAATATTGAAACGGGTCATCACTATACGCTCTTTTTGTAATTAGAGCGCGTTCCTTAAATTTTTGGGGTCGTAGAGGCGGATATTTTTGAGCAG
>JBJEDL010000037.1:0-6898 GCA_051872035.1 Lepagella sp. | reverse complement strand
CTGCTCAAAAATATCCGCCTCTACGACCCCAAAAATTTAAGGAACGCGCTCTTATTGTTGACACTACTGATTTGAGTGTCCTACCCACTATGCGACGGGCTTTAACGGCGCGTTTCTGACGCGATAACATCCGCATACCGATCACCGGCCAGAGGGGGAAGCGGCGCGCCCCCTTTCTCACCATCGGGATATCCCATAACAAGAATCCGATGGCAAGGAAGCCCCCAAGATATAGCGCCCAACCATACAACTGCTTGATAGACACAGCCATCATCGAAGTGACAAAATCCTCCATCCATGGTCCGACGGCGAAGGGCGACGACGTGAAGGAGGGCAGGTCGAGATAGGCTGTGTAGCGTATGATGTTATCTGCCATGTAATACCTTATCCCCCATGAATATATGGCACAACCTATCACGCCGCCGATAAACATGTGGATGATGTTGAACACCGACAGCGATTGGAAGAAATGCTCGAAAGTCATAATATGGTGAAGACTCCACATCAATGAGATACTCAACACGGCATAGCCGAATCCTCGCAACATAATAGGAGCCCGCAGCAACTCAATATTGATATAGTCAGCTATTTGGAAATAGAAACCGCAAGCATAGAGTGTCAATCCCATCAGGCCGATAGCCAAGAGCTTGTAGACATTAAACTTCCACTTCTTAAGCCATAACCATGAAATCAAACATCCTAATAGCGCACCGGGTGTCGACCAGAGTGTCAGCGTGTGAGAGGTTAAAGACTCATAATCCATCACCTCCTCATAGAATATCTCTTCGAGCACATGCTCAGTGGCAAGGAGTATCTCCACCAGGGTCATAATCAGTAAGATAGGCACCAGATGTCGATAGGTCCACATCTTGGGCTCGAAGAAGGGATGAGAGAGCGTCCACATGCGGTGGAGACATCCTCCAAGTGTAATAATAGAAGTGCCGGTGAGGATGCGAACGGTGGGGGAGTGCCACCAATCGAGCCAGTCGCCATAATTGAAGATATAGGCAATCTGAAGCCCGAGAAGACTCCACAATCCTGCTCCCAACCAGTCGATGCCCCGGATCGACATGCGTTGCGGCATCGGACACCAAGGCCGAGTCAGAAAGTATTGGATAGCCACTACGAGCATCATCAACCCGATGACAAGCCAGTGCGAGCAATACCAGTGATAATCATGGGCAAAGAAGGCGCTATACCATCCCTGCACTTCGATCGAAGTCAGAAGAATGATGTGTAGACATGGGAAAAAGACTCCCATGTCGCGTGTCGGTGTCATCCACAGTTGTATGTTCGACATATTCTCAAATGTGCCCTGGATCTTTGCCATTCCTGCCACAAAACATATCACCCACATCAGCGGCAAAAAGGTGACCTTGGTGATCAGCAGATTGCAGACTGCTATCACCAACGCCGAACCGATAAGAAGAGAGCGATTCGAGAACCGGAACTTCATACGGAATAAGACGGGAAACCATATCGCCATACCTGCCAGATTGGAGTATAAGCACATGGTGACATCCTCGCGCATGATGGCGCGCCCTCCGATCATCTCGTTGAGTGCCCCAAGATAGACACACCCCGCGAGCTGAAAGCAGAAGGCTTGGATCACATAGATCCATGGGCGCAACCCCTTCGGCACGAAGTCGCGAAACATTGGCATGGAAAATGCCGGTATCGTATGCTTCATATTAGTAAGTTACCTCACATTCCACATTGAGCCCGGCACGCAGCTTCTGCAAGTCTTCCGGTTTGTTCCCCTCAAGACTGATACGGACCGGCACTCGCTGCTCCACTTTTACGAAATTGCCGGTGGCATTGTCTTGCGGTATCAAGCTGAATGCACTGCCGGTGGCATCGGAGATTCTCTCCACCTTACCTTTATATTCCACACCCGGCACAGCATCCGCCTTGATCTTTACTTCTGCCCCGACTGCGATGTGTTGCATCTGCGTCTCTCGATAGTTGGCTACTACCCACATCTCGTTGCCCGAGACGATGTTGACCATGGTCTGTCCCGGTTGCACCAGCATACCCTCTTGGATCTCTTTTGCTCCCAATACGCCATCGCATGTGGCTATTATGTAGCAATATGAGAGGTTGAGACGTGCCAACTCCACAGCTGCACGATTCATCTCCAAGACATAGCTTGTGGCTGAAAGATTATAACCCTGCTCTTTCTTGACATTGCTTTGGGTCGTATGGGCTCGCGACACCTGCTCATAGCGTGCCTTGGCACTCAGATAGGCGGTGTGGACGTTGTCATACTGCTGACGTGTCACGGCATCTTGCGCCAAGAGGGTCTCATAGCGACTATCCTCACGCTTGGCATTCTCCATGTTGACGCGTGCCTCTTCGATGCTCGCTTCGGTGACACGCATATCAGCTTCGGTGGTCTGAATGCTGCTACCCACCTGGCGTGAACCCTGCTCGGCACGCGCCAAGTCTGCCTCTGCTTGCGCCAAACGAAGCCTGAACTCCGTGTCTTCGATCACTACAAGTGTGTCACCCTTCTTGACAGGCTGGAACTCTTCGAATCGAATCTCTTTGATAAATCCCTGTACTCGTGTGTTCTGTGGCGTGATGTGCTGACGTACATGGGCATTGTCGGTATATTCGACATCGCCGAAGTGTGCAAAGTTCATTACCACTATTGTGACTCCTATCGCGAGCAGAATCACTACTATTGTGTTGTATAGATATCTCATAATGTGCCGGTTATGTATTTAAGTTTGTAGTAGTTGTAGATATGATTGATTTGTGCATTGACCAGGTCAATGTCTGCCGATAATTTCATGTTGCTGGCATCGAGCATATCGGTAAGGAGCGCCAACCCCTTCTCATAGCGGTTTTGCGTCACCTGATAGTGCTCGTCGGCAAGCACTACTTGCTTGCGCTGGGTGTCGACTTCGACTTGCGATGTCTGATAGTTCATATAGTTGGCATGTAGAGCCTTGTCGATCTCTTCTCTTACCAACGATACCTGCTCGGCTGATTGGCGAGCATTGATGCGAGCTCGCTTGATATCATGGTTCTTACGCCATAGATTGCCCAAGTCATATTGTATGTTCAGCCCCACGAACCATGAATTGATGTTGGCATCGACCGGTATGAGGTCGGTGACGTAGGGGCCGAAGAGCCGATTTTGTATCATTAGGGAGATGTTGGGGAAGAGGGCTGATCTTACGGCTCGGACCTCTGTTTTGCTCATATCGGCAGCAAGTTCTGCCTGCCTGATGGAGATATTCTCGGTCGAGGCTTGCGATTGCCAATTACCTTCACTCGGATTGTCTGTAGGATTGACTATATCCTTGGGTAGCAACTTGGTATCCTCCGGAAGTTGAAGTGTTGTTACAAGGTGATGATTCACTATGTCGATAGCGTCTGTCAGCTTGGTTTTGCTTAGCTCCAGACTTTGTAACTGATACTCATAGCGAGTTATGTCATTCTTCAATGCAGTCCCTTCGGCATAGCGTGCACGCATGGTCTTGAGTAGTTGCTCGGCGAGCGATATGTTTTGTTCCACCACCTTAAGCTGATTGGTGAGTTTACAGATCTCCAAGTAATAGCCGGTGAGCAGGAAGCGCACCTCAAGGCGATTCTTCTCCACATCGAGTTGAGCCATACGCTCTCTCTGCTCGGCAAGTTTGATGCCCGATGAGATGGCGCCTCCGGAGTAGATCACCTGTGTCACTTGTGCCACAAAATCATTGCCCCAGTGGGGTGTCGGCTGGCTGCCATTCTTCACCTCTCCCACACCGATGGCGTAGGGAACGGTGGTCGTGCCGCTGGTGCTGAAACCGCGACTCAACACCGTCGGCGTGCCGATATAGCTGCCGCTAAGACTCAAGTTTAAATCGGGAAGTAACTGACTTTTGGCTGCTTTTACATTCTCTACCGATGCTTCATGCTGCGTTATGCTGACTCTAATCTGACGGCTGTTTTGCTCCGCTATCGCAAACAATTCGTCAAGACTCGTCTCCATCACTTGCTCTGCCGAAATACCCATCGACAAGCATGTCATAAGCAGCGTTACTATTGTTGTCTTCTTCATCTGAATATGACTTGTTTTTTCAAATTTCAGCGCAAAGTTAGCGATTCTTTCCCTTAAATTTGTTTATGGTTTTGTGCTGATGTTTTAGAATATTTCCTATTTTTTACCTAAATAATTTATAATACCCATATCTAATGCGCTATATTCTACATTTTATTATCCGATTTCAAAAGAAGGTGATAGAGCATATCGCGATAAAAAAGAGTAAGAGAATTTGGGTATTTACGAGGATTTTTCTAACTTTGATTTTGGAATGGATTGGAGATTTTCCTTACCGGAGAATCTACCATCTTTTCCCGATGCTTCATTCTCCGTTAACTGAAATTTTTTCCTATGATGAAAAGAATATCTATACTTCCGATAGCAGTGATTGCGATTATGTCGTTAACTGCATTCGTAGCCTCAGCCGATGATTCTGATTTTGAGGAGGTGTCGATGCATGAGAGTTTCAGGTTGTGGGATAGCAATGATGATTGGCTCACTGATCTGACTTCGAATGATTATATCTTCGGAGGATATTGGAAGAGTCACATCATGCTTTATAGCGACTATCTGAAAGTCGGCACACCTACCGCCACGGAGTATGTGGCGGAGTTATACAGCACGATGCCAATTCCTTCAAGGATCGGTTGTCTGCGGCTGAATGTATCATACGCAGCGAGCGATCTCGCCGAGTATGTGCGAGGTGTTGACCTCGTGGTGTCGGTTAATGCCGATTTCAGCAATCCGATAGCCACAATCCATCATGACACATCTTCTGACACATATCCTCATCTATGGTATTTCAATATCCCCACACCCTCTACCAATCTCTATTATAAGTTCATGATTGATTGCAAGTCGGTGCAGAATTATGAGGGGAGCAGTTCACAGATCACAGAGAGGGTAAAGCGAGGTGGCTGGCTATCGATAGAAAGAATAGGCAAGTCGAGCAAGCAATCAGCTGGTGTCGACAACCTGACCGAAGAACCCACCGCCGGAGTCACCACCTATTACACCCCGAGCGGCATCCCGGTAGCAGAGCCGCAGTCAGGCATCTACATCCAAGTAAAAGCCGGCCGAGCCACCAAAGTCATAAAATAAGACCTCGGACTGAATAACTCAAGAGGCGCTCTCTTTTGATTTCTCCTTTGCTATCGCTGCAAATGCTGATGGCGAAAGTCCCGTCACACGCTTGAATATGTTGCAGAAACTGGTGCGAGATTTATATCCTACTTCTTGTCCGATTGCTTCTATAGTCATATTGCCATATTCTTGAGGATTTTGAAGCATCCGACATGCCTCTTTTACTCGGTAATCTGCAACCAACTGATTGAAGTTTTTGTGAAATCGCTCACCGATCACTTGAGCTACATAGTTGTATTTCCATCCGATTAATTCGGATAGACGCTGCACGGAGAAACTATCCTTACATATTTCCTCCTTTTGATCCATTACTTTGAGAATACGAGCCATGATCACATCTTTCATATCCTCGTCGATGTGATTATATTTATATTTGAGACTGTCGGATGTATCAGAATTACTATCCTCAGATGACACTACATCATTGGTGTGTCTACCCTCCAGTTCTTCTTTAAGACGAGAGAGATCTTGCTCGTATTGTATCATAAGACGGTTCTTAGCCTCTTGATCTTCAATCATACTTTGATACCTGTCAAAAAGCTCTCTTTTTTGCTTTCTGATTCGTCGATAGTTGATAGTAGTTATAATCAATACGACCAGTATCATGAGAGCAATGATGATGGCAAAGTTGGCTATTATCTGATGATTCCGCTTTTCCAGACTGAGGATCTGCATTCGACTGTTGACATCCTCCAATTCACTGCTGAATTTTAGATACTCTACATCCAATAGTTTGTTCTGATAGTACAACGAATCCTTCTGGAGAAGGTAGTTCATATAATAATGTCGATAGTTAGTTTTATCATTAATAGATAGATAACAATCGGACAGCATTTTGTAGAAAGAAACTGCGACATCCCTCTCGTCATTATTTTCAGCCAATTCGATAGCTCTTTTACTCTCTTTGATACACTTGCCATACTGACCGGTCTGATAGAATATAGATACTTTATCTGAAAGTACCATCAGCAGCATCCGAATATTGTCGATACTATCTGTCAGTTTTTCCATCTCTTCAAGCAGCGATATGGCTTGTGTAAAATCTCTAACTTCTACAGCCCGTGCCACTTCATAATGCAGTCGAGTGAAGTCTAAGTGAGGGGTATTAGACGGAAGACCATTTAAATCTTTATATTTATCTAACAGAGAGCGAACATCGGATATTTGATTGCATCCGATGGATATGTGAACCACATTGTCGAAAGCCAGAAGTGCAGTCTTCCAATCTTTCTCCTTGATTGATGCATCATAACATTTCGTATAATAACCGATTGTAGATTGTGATATATGATCCGGTGTCCGTATGGTCTCATTGGCACGCAACAGGTTTGCCATGTTCAAATATAGGAATGGTAACTTTTCTTCAATTTTATACTTTTCTGCCAATTTAATTGCTTTGTTGAGATAATTGAATGATTTGCCAAACTCGTGAACCGAATAGATGTAAGCCATATTTCCCATAGCACTCACAGCCAAACTCACAGAGGATTTGTCTGTCGAATCCATTCTCTCCGTAATTATCGTATAGCAAAACAAGGCTTTATCATTCTGCCCATGATCTATATAATTCAAAGCATCGACAGAAAGCTCTTCGCTGCATTTCTTACTAAACTCTCGATATAGGTTGTCTACTTGCGGAGATACTGAGTACAATGACGTATATATTCCCTAAAATCCGCAAGCAATCTCAATGGCAATCTCAATTGCAGTAAAGAGCTT
>JBJEDL010000036.1:0-30012 GCA_051872035.1 Lepagella sp. | reverse complement strand
TCGACTCAAGGCTACGACCTCTACGACCCCAAAAATTTAAGGAACGCGCTCTAAATAGCCACATCTATTTTCAATAGAGAGATGATAACGGGGTAGTTTCTGTTGATGTGTGGTGTCGGATTATAGAAATAATCATTTTTTGTTTTGTGAGTGAGACAAAAAATGATTATTTTTGTAGGCTAAAAGTTTCGCCAAATGGAAACTTTTTACTAATTTTGCAATAGGAAAAGAGTAAATATGGCAACGATGAATATGACACCACTTGAAGTGTTGACCGATGAAGTATTTGGCAAGGAAGGAACACCCAAGCGTGACGCAATGGAGAAGCAACTAAAAGAAGAGGTTAACGCCTACTTCGTTGGCGAGGCAATCCGTAAAATGCGTCAAGCTCAGAAACTCACTCAAGAAGAATTGGGCGAGCGAGTAGGTGTGCAGAAAGCGCAAATATCACGTTTGGAGAAAGGGAAGAGCGTAATAACTCTTCCGACAATGAGCCGTATATTCCAAGCTCTGGGAGTCTCCACTGCTACACTCGATTTAGGCATCGGAGGCAAAGTTGCTTTATGGTAACAGCGTACTCAGAGGAGAGGGGATGACCATAAGGGCGCTTTCTTATGTGATGTAATGGGAGCTATAGCTCTTAATAGAATTATCCATGGATCGGAATAAAGAAAGGAAGTTGGCTATGCGCTATATTGAGATAAAAGGGGCTCGGGTTAATAACCTCAAAGATATCGATCTGAATCTACCGTTGGGTAAGCTGATCGTGGTGACAGGGGTAAGCGGCTCGGGCAAATCGAGTTTGGCATTCGACACGTTGTATGCCGAGGGACAACGTCGCTATGTGGAGAGTCTGTCGGCCTACGCGCGGCAATTTATGGGCCGGATGTCGAAGCCGGAATGTGACTATATCAAGGGATTGCCACCCGCCATCGCCGTTGAACAGAAGGTGAATACACGCAATCCACGCAGCACAGTGGGCACAGCCACCGAGATATATGACTACCTGCGCATGCTCTATGCCCGGGTGGGTCACACCTACTCGCCGGTGAGCGGCGAAGAGGTGCGCAAATATGGCATCGAGGATATCGTCAAGACCCTTCAGACCTATCCCGAGGGGACACGCATAGCGGTGTTGACACGACTCCACGTGCCCGAAGGGCGGAGCGTGGCGCAACATCTCGACATCCTTCAGAAGCAGGGATATAGCCGCTTGGAACATAACGGGACCTTCGAGCAGATTACCGATCTTATCGCCAAGGGAGTGACAGAACTCGACCCGGACTATCGGCTGCTGATCGACCGACTGGCAGTATCCTCCGACAAGGATGAGATCTCACGACTCACCGACTCGGTGGAGACGGCATATTTCGAGGGTCGCGACGAGGCGGTGATCAAGATATGGGGAAAAGATGGAGTGCATGAACACCTCTTCTCGCGGAAATTTTCTGCCGACGGCATCGAATTTCGAGAGCCCAACGACCTGATGTTCAACTTCAACAATCCCTACGGGGCGTGCGAGAAGTGTGAAGGATTCGGACAGGTGTTGGGAGTTAGCGAAGAATTGGTAGTGCCCAACAAGACGCTGAGTATTT
Organism: Lepagella sp.; assembly: GCA_051872035.1. Lineage (GTDB taxonomy): Bacteria > Bacteroidota > Bacteroidia > Bacteroidales > Muribaculaceae > Lepagella. The sequence continues at coordinate 28,417 of JBJEDL010000036.1, read as the reverse complement.
ATCAGAATGCCATAAAATGTTGGAGCGGCGAGAAGATGAGCGAATGGAAGAAACATCTGATCCATCTTGCGCCACGCTTTAACTTTCCAATCCACACGCCCTACAATCAGCTCACCGAGTCACAGCTTGACTTTCTGTGGCATGGCAACAGCATGTGGGAGGGGATCGACGGGTTCTTCCGCTGGCTCGACTCTCGGATGGACAAGATGCAATTTCGGATCTTGCGTGCGCGCTATCGCGGCAAGACCATCTGTCCGGAATGTCGAGGAAGCAGACTTCGCAAGGATGTGGAATATGTAAAGGTCGGAGGGAAGAGCATCACACAGTTGGTGAAGATGCCGATCAGCGAGCTTGGCGACTTCTTCGCTCAGTTGCAACTGAGCGAAACGGATGCCAAGATAGCGGAGCGACTGCTAAAAGAGATCAGGCAGCGGCTTCTCTTCCTGAACGAAGTGGGTCTCTCCTACCTCACCTTAGACCGCCTCTCCTCTACCCTATCGGGAGGCGAGAGCCAGCGGATCAATCTTGCCACCTCGTTGGGGAGTTCATTGGTAGGGTCGCTCTATATCCTCGACGAACCGAGCATCGGTTTACACTCACGCGACACGGGGCGGTTAATCCGCGTATTGCGGCGCTTGCAGCAGATCGGCAATACGGTAGTGGTGGTGGAACATGACGAAGATATCATGCTTGCCGCCGACGAGATAGTGGATATAGGGCGAGATGCCGGGCGCAATGGCGGCAAGGTGATGCTGACGGGCAATCTTCAAGAATTGCTGAGCGACGGCAAGCCCCACGAATCATATACCATCGAATATCTGCGCGGAGAGCGGCGCATCGAATTGCCGCGCCATCGTCGCGTCTGGAAGAGGGCAATCGAGATAAAGGGTGCGGCTGAAAACAATCTCAAGAACATCGATGTCAAGATACCGTTAGGGATCATGACGGTGGTGACCGGCGTGAGCGGATCGGGTAAATCGACCTTGGTGAAAGAGGTGCTCTACAAGTCGCTGATGTATGCACTCGGTGAGGGTGTGGGGACTCCCGGCACCCACCGCGAGCTATGCGGCGATTACCGCGATGTGAAGTTTGTAGAATTTGTCGACCAGAATCCTATCGGCACCTCCTCGCGAAGCAATCCGGCGACCTATCTGAAGGCCTACGATGAAATCAGGAGGCTCTTCGCCGAGTGTCAACTATCTAAGCAGATGGGGTTCACCGCCGCCCACTTCTCGTTCAACACGGATGGAGGGAGATGCGACGAGTGTAAGGGAGATGGCACCATCACGATCCCGATGCAATTCATGGCAGACATCGAAGTGGTGTGCGAATCCTGTCATGGCAAGCGGTTCAAGCCGGAGATCCTCGATGTGGAATATCGCGGCAAGAATATCCACGATGTGCTGAACATGACGGTGAATCAGGCGATCGAATTTTTCGGGGAGACCGATCAGCCGCAAGAGCGAAAGATAGTGTCGCGACTCAAGCCACTGCAAGATGTGGGATTAGGCTATATCAAATTAGGGCAATCCTCCTCTACCCTATCAGGTGGAGAGAACCAGCGCGTGAAGCTCGCCTACTACCTGCTTCAAGAGCGACAGAGCGGCATGCTCTTCATCTTCGATGAGCCAACGACGGGACTTCACTTCCACGACATCTCGGTGCTGTTGAGATCGCTCAATCGGCTTGTGGATAATGGCAACAGTGTCTTGATAATCGAGCACAACATGGATATCATCAAATCGGCGGATTGGGTGATAGACATCGGTCCGGAGGGTGGTGAAAAGGGTGGTGAGATTGTAGCAGTCGGCACACCGGAAGAAGTGGCGGCATGCGAACGATCATACACCGGGCGCTACCTGCGAGAGAAATTGGAGCGCGACAAGAGGGAAGCCCCGACGAAATGAAGGGAGCGATAATGAATAAAATCGGAGAAGACTATGTAATAGCGATATGAGAAAGATAATCTATGTGATAGCGATCAGCCTGATCGGACTTGTGGCGGAGAGTTGCCAAGAGAAGCGACCGGATGAAGGGCGGGAGAATGCGACACAGCTCTACAATCGGAGTGTGTCGTTGACCCGGCAATATATCGACAGCCTGCGAGGAGCGAAAGACTCGGCAGCAGTCAACGGGATATCCGAGCGATATGAAGAGGCGTTGACCCACCTTCAATTCGAATATCCGGCAGAGACCTACTTGGAGATAGAAGAGGGTAAGAACGACACCCTAACGCGACTGACTCTCCGCTACGCCGAGCTAAGAGACTCCCTGCTAAGGAGAATGGGAAGCATCGAAAAGAGCGACAGCCTCTCCAATGACAGTATAGAGCGTGTTCAATAGAACGCGCTCTTATTTTTTGGTATGGGCTATGAGAGACATTTCGCAGTTTTTGCAGTTGAAATCGAGGCGGAAGGTGTTGGGGCCGGAGGAGATGGTGAGGGGCGGAGCGAATCGGGCTTTTGTTTTTTCGTCTACTGTTTTATCGCGGAGGCAGCAGCCGAGTTCACGGCGAAGACAGTATCGAGTTGTCATGACTTCAACCTCACCGCGAGGAATGCGTACCTCCAAGGCGTCGGAGATCGTTTTCACGCCATGCTCTTTATAAAACTTTTCAGCCACCGGATTGGCAACATTATCACGCGGGTCGAGCCTGTCTATGGGGAAGCGAGCCTCCGAATCTTCGGGAGCTCGGCGATCGAAGGGATAAGTGTCAAGATTTGCTCTGTCGAGAAGCGCCAAGAGATCTCGACGTAGCGCCGTGAGCTGGGAGGCAGGGATGAAGAGCGAGCCATTGAGATGATCGGTAAAATTGCGGAGCCGATAGATGGTGCCACCCAATTTGGCGAAGATCTTTCGATAATCCATGGGAGATCGCGCCGGCGACTTGTCGACGTCAAGTGGGAGCCGCACGGAGAGGCCACGCTGGTCAGAGGCAGAGACGCCGTTGGCATCTATTTCGATATCGACATCGATGAGCCGCTGAGCAGTGTCGCGCGCCATCTCCGACTGCCAGAGGCGGTCGAAAGTGCGATGTATCACAGCATCCTTGGGCAATTTAAAAGGCCGCGAAGAGATGATCCTGCCATGATCGACACGATTCACACCGATGCCGACATACTCGCCATCAGGATTGAAGAAACTTATGCCATCGCCATTGTTGAGTTGCGAAGGGTCGGAGATCACCTCTCCCATCGACTTAGGGGTGAGGATCGAAACCATCGACACCTTGCGTCGTCCGGCGAGGAAATAATCTGTAAAACCGCGATTGAAGCTCTTGGAGAGATCGGGGGTAAACGATATCTGAGAAGAGCCGCAAGAAGATCGATGGAACTGCTCGGGATATCGGGCGATCACATCATCGATGATGCGGCGATAAGCGGCGGTGACATTCTTGACATAATCGGCATCCTTGAGCCGCCCCTCGATTTTGAAAGAAGAGACTCCGGCGAGGATCATCTCCTCGACATGTTGGGAGGCGTTGAAATCGCGCAGCGATAGGAGATAACGGTCGCGCATCAGGACCTCCCCCCTGCCATTTCGGAGGGTATAAGGGAGTCGACACATCTGAGGGCACTCGCCACGATTGGCGGAGCGACCCATAGCTACGCAACCGGCACCACAGCGACCGGAATAGCTGACACAGAGAGCGCCATGGACGAAACACTCTATAGGCACCGACACCTCTTGCGCCACCTCGCGAATCTCATCTACGGAGAGCTCCCTCGCCAAGACGATCTGCGAAAACCCGACATCCTGAAGGAATCGCGCCTTCTGCGGGGTGCGAGTGTCGCACTGCGTGCTGGCATGGAGAGCGATAGGAGGGATATTAAGTCGCAGAAGTGACATATCCTGCACTATCAGAGCATCCACACCGGCGAGATAAAGGTCTCGGCAGAGACGCTCCACATGCTTTAACTCATTAGGATAAACCAGAGTATTGACTGTGACATATACGCGAGCTCTATAAGCGTGAGCGAACTCCACGACCTCCCGGATATCCTGAATCGAATTAGAGGCATTATGGCGAGCGCCATGAGAGGGGCCACCCATATATACGGCATCCGCGCCATGCAAGATGGCTTGTATGGCGACGTGACGGTTGGCGGCGGGGGCTAAGAGCTCAATAGGGCGAGACATTGCTTAATTAGGAATTAGGAATGAGGAATGAGGAGATAGGAATGAGGAGATAGGAATGAGGAGATAGGAATGAGGATACTATAGACAAAGTTCCGGTTATTTAACTTTCATGTAGCGATCGATAGAGCGTTTATCCTCGCGTTCGCGGATGGATTGGCGCTTGTCATATTGCTTTTTGCCTCGTCCCACACCGATGAGCATCTTGGCGAGTCCACGCTCATTGATAAAAACGCGTAGTGGCACGATGGTATAGCCGGGATCTTCGGCAGCCTTGCTTAGTGCACGTATCTCCTTGCGATTGAGGAGGAGCTTTCGGTCGCGGCGAGCCGGATGATTGTTGTAAGTGCCATAGAAATACTCGGCGATGTTCATACCCTTGACCCACACCTCATTATTTTCGACGATGCAATAGGTGTCGACAAGAGAGGCACGACCGTCGCGGATCGACTTGATCTCCGTGCCGGTGAGCACGATGCCTGCTACGTAAGTATCCGAGATCTCATAGTCGAAGCGGGCACGCTTATTTTTGATATTAACTTCGTTAGCTTTCATAAACTTGAGGAAGAGAGTTTTTTTAATTATAAAACGCGAGGAGAGAGGGGTTTATTAAGAGGAGTGAGGAGTGAGGAGTGGGGAGTGGGGAGTGAGAGGGAGAGATCAATTAGCGAAGACATGAGGGAGGAAGATGGTGTGGAAAGCCCACCCCCAGAGGATGGGAACACCGAGGATCAGGATGCAAAGAGTGACAGTGGTCATATTGATGACATCCTGATTGACACGCATCACACGGACACCCTTATATATGACATAGATGGTCCAGAGAGGGAGTAGATATATCACCTCCTGCACCATAGGCAGCGCCTTGGAGAGTGTATAGAATATGGCGAGAGATGAGAGAGACATCATGACGAACTGCATGCCGTGATCTTTACGGAAAAGGTCGCGCGACTTCTTGGGGAGCAGAAAGCCGCAGAGCAGCAGGATGGTGAAATACCCGAAGAAGAAAGCGAGGAAAGTCACCAAACCATAGACAGCCCAATCGGAGATGGTGCGATTGTCATAGAAAATATCGGCGACTTCGGAGAAAGCAGCGAGAGCCACGAGGGGATAGAAGCAAGAAGCAGCCACCTCCTCATTTTTAAAAGCACGGCGACGGAGTTTCTTCCATCCCTCTACGGGAGTGGCGAGAATACGGAGGAAGAAGAGGAAAGCGATGGAATCCTTCTTTTTTGGAGACTTCGACTCCTCATCATCGGGGTCGGTGTCATCCTCCTCGATGTCGGCATCATCATCTAAATTATATAGGGTATCATCATCCTCCTCAATGACGTATGTATCGGGGTCCTGAGGGGCGTTGATGTTGTTATAATGAGGGTAAAGAATATCACTTGCCATAAAAAGATCTGAAATTAATGTAAAAAAGGATTCGATAGAGGCATCAAGAGGGGATAGATAGACAATATAACGCCCACCGAGATGCAAAGAGAATCGAATCGGGCATAGGAGAGGTAACTATAATACGGAAGAGAAGGGTGAAATATTGTGGAAGAGGAGGAATTTTTTTCACTCTAAAGCACTCACACAAGAACCAAGACGATGAAAAAACGGGAGGGTCTTTCGAAAAAACGGGTGTTCTCTTACGGAAAAATGGGAGAAATCATACGAAAGCAGGGGTAAAAAAGAGGTCTTACCGCATGGGCAAGACCTCTTTTAATATAAGGGGATAGGGATTAGTCAGCGAGCTGCTCGTTGAGGATGCGGATCATTTCGATAGCACTCTTGGGGATGCGAGTACCGGGGCCGAAGATAGCGGCTACACCAGCCTTATAGAGGAAGTCGTAGTCTTGGGCGGGGATCACACCACCGGCAGTAACGAGGATGTCGGGACGGCCGAGTTTCTTGAGTTCTTCGATCACCTGAGGGATAAGAGTCTTATGACCAGCGGCGAGAGAAGAGACGCCAAGGATATGGACGTCATTTTCGACAGCCTGGCGAGCGGCTTCAGCGGGAGTTTGGAACAAGGGTCCCATATCGACGTCATAACCGCAGTCTGCGTAGCCTGTAGCGACTACCTTAGCGCCACGGTCGTGACCATCTTGACCCATCTTAGCAATCATGATACGAGGTTGACGGCCTTCGCGCTTAGCGAAGTCAGCAACGACGCGGCGGGCTTCCTCGAACTCGGGATCACCCTTTTCTTCGTTAGAATACACACCGGAGATAGTTTTGATAACAGCTTTATAACGACCTACGACAGCCTCGCAAGCGTCGGAGATTTCTCCGAGCGAAGCGCGGAGACCGGCAGCCTTAACGGCGAGGTCGAGGAGATTGCCCTTCGAAGGATCTTTCACGCACTCAGTGATATCGGCGAGCGCCTTCTGTACGGCAGCCTCATCGCGGTTCTTGCGGAGCACTTCGAGGCGAGCGCATTGTTCCTTACGCACCTCAGTATTATCGACTTCGAGGATATCGATAGGATCTTCATGGTCGAGGCGATACTTGTTGATACCGACGATGGTTTGCTTGCCGGAGTCGATATGCGCCTGCGTACGAGCGGCAGCCTCCTCGATGCGGAGCTTGGGAAGGCCTGTTTCGATAGCCTTAGCCATACCGCCGAGTTTTTCGATCTCCTGAATATGCTCCCAAGCGCGGTGAGCGATCTCGTTGGTAAGGCTCTCCACATAGTAAGAACCGCCCCAAGGATCGACTTGCTTGCAGACGTAAGTTTCCTCTTGGATATAGATCTGCGTATTACGAGCGATACGTGCGGAGAAGTCGGTGGGGAGGGCGATAGCCTCATCGAGAGCGTTGGTATGGAGTGACTGAGTGTGACCGAGCACAGCGCCCATAGCCTCGACGCAAGTACGGCCGACATTGTTGAAGGGGTCTTGCTCGGTGAGCGACCAACCGGAAGTCTGGCAGTGAGTACGGAGAGCGAGCGACTTGGGGTTCTTGGGGTTGAACTGCTTGACGATCTTAGCCCAGAGCATACGAGCGGCACGCATCTTTGCGATCTCCATGAAATAATTCATAGAAATTCCCCAGAAGAAAGACAAGCGGGGAGCGAACGAGTCGATATCCATACCGGCGTTGACACCTGCGCGGAGGTATTCGAGACCGTCGGCGAGAGTATAAGCCAGCTCGATGTCGGCAGTAGCGCCGGCCTCCTGCATGTGGTAGCCGGAGATAGAGATCGAGTTGAACTTAGGCATATTCTTGGAGGTATACTCGAAGATGTCGGCGATGATCTTCATGGAGAAAGCCGGTGGGTAGATATAAGTGTTACGCACCATGAACTCCTTGAGGATATCATTCTGGATAGTACCTGCCATTTCGTCGAGTTTTGCACCCTGTTCGAGTCCGGCGTTGATGTAGAAGGCGAGCACGGGGAGCACAGCGCCGTTCATGGTCATAGATACGGACATCTTGTTCAAGGGTATACCATCGAAGAGGACCTTCATATCCTCGATCGAGCAGATAGAGACACCGGCTTTACCGACGTCACCGACTACACGTTCGTGGTCGGCGTCATAACCGCGGTGGGTAGGGAGGTCGAAAGCGACAGAGAGACCCTTCTGACCTGAGGCGAGGTTACGGCGATAGAAAGCGTTAGACTCGGCGGCGGTGGAGAATCCGGCATACTGACGGATGGTCCAAGGTCTCATGGGGTACATGGCGCTATAGGGGCCGCGGAGGAATGGGGGAAGGCCGGAGACATAGTCGAGGTGCTCCATACCTTCGAGATCTTCTTTAGAATATACCGGCTTAACGGGGATAAGTTCGGCGGTGAGCCACTCCTCACCCGACACCATGTTGTGGCAATTATCGGCCACAGCCTTATTGATATCTATATCTTTAAAATTTGGTCTCATGACGTAATGGGATTATTAGAGGAGTTTAGCATTAAAATCTTTAAGAGTATCGAGGACGTTAACCTTGACATGGATGAAGTTTTCGATACCTGCGGCCTTGAGGTCGTCCATACAAGCGGGAGCACCGGCAACAACGAAGAGAGCGCGACCGTTGAGTTCCTTGAAAGCTTCGGGAGCGAAAGTTGCATACTCATCGTCGGAAGAGCAGAGCACTACCACGTCAGCCTGCTTCTCGATGGCAGCGTCAACACCCTGCTTTACAGAGTCGAATCCGATATTGTCGATGATTTCATAACCGGCGCAGCCGAAGAAGTTGGAAGAGAACTGAGCGCGAGCGAGGCGCATAGCGAGGTTGCCGATAGTGAGCATGAACACCTTGGGACGATGAGCGGCACGCTCAGTAGCGAGACGGAGGTCTTCGAACTGGCTTGCAGCGCGGTCGAAGCAGAGAGCGTCGACAGCCTTATCGGCGTTGATATTTTCAGAGCAAGCGCACTTGCAAGCGCAAGTCATCGGAGCCTTATCGCCGGCAGTTTCGTTGAAGTTGGGGAACTGGTTTGTGCCGAGGAGGCTTTCCTTGCGGCGAGCCACGTCGAGGTGACGCTTAGTTCCTGACTCATTGACTTTACGTTGGATCTCACCGGTGGCGAGGAGAGCTGCGAAACCGCCATTATCCTCGACCTCGTTGAAGAGTTTCCAAGCCTGAGCGGCGATCGAAGCGGTAAGATTTTCGATATAATAAGAACCGCCTGCGGGGTCAACCACCTTATCGAGGTGAGACTCCTCGCGGAGGAGGACTTGCTGATTGCGAGCGATGCGTTCGCTGAACTCATCGGGGCGCTTATAGCAGCGGTCGAAGGGGAGAGTTTCGATCGAATTGACACCTGCGAGAGCAGCGCTCATAGTTTCGGTCATAGAGCGGAGGAGGTTGACATGCGAATCGAAGAGAGTCTGGTTGAACTCGCTGGTAACGGCGTGAACATGCATCTTGCAAGCGCAGTTGCACTCGGGGTTGTAAGCCTTAACGATTTGCGCCCAGAGCATACGAGCAGCGCGGAACTTGGCGAGCTCCATGAAATAATTGGAAGAGATGCCCATATTGAACTTGATGCGGCAGCCGACTTCAACGGCGGGGATACCGGCTTCGGTCATCATGGACATGTACTCAGCGCCCCAAGCGAGGGCATAACCGAGTTCCTGAGTGATATAAGCTCCGGCGTTATTGAGCATATAGCTATTCACGGCGAAGCAGCGGAGATGATCGACATCCTTCACGACTTCGAAGAGCTCCTTACCGACTTTAGCGGCATCCTTGGCGAACTCGACGCCATGGCGGAGTAGGCGCTTGAAGGGGTTATAATCGATCGAACCGCGGAACGACTCGGCAGCGCCGGCAGCCTTGATGAGCTTCACGAGCTCAGTAGCGACTTCGACAGCGCAACCGGGGCAGCAAGAGATATTGATTTCCACCTTGCTGAGGTCGATATCCTTGAGGATTACGGGGAGGTCGGCAGCCTTAAGCTCCTTGCAGAGGCAGATGCCGAGAGACTCGACACCACGGTTCAGGATAAGGAGGGCATGCTTGTTCATCTCCTCGGGGGTGTCACCCGACACGGCTTGACGGATAAGCCAATCGTTATTGTCACGAGTGCCGCGGAGGTAGGGGAACTCACCCGGCATAGTGTCGAGAGCCGGGAGCCCGTTGAGATCATCACGGCGATAGAAAGGCTGAACGTTAAAGCCTTCATTTGTGCGCCACACCAGTTTACGGTCGAAATCGGCGCCCTTGAGGTCGGCAGTTATCTTCGCGATCCACTCTTCGGTGGAAACGGGAGGAAACATGTCGAACAATTTTTCTTTTTTTTCTGCCATTTTAAAGCGTAATATTTGGTATTAGTATAAATGTCGCGAAAAATTAAAAAATGCGGACTTACCCATAGGGTTGAAATCTTGCGCAAATATAATCTTTATTTTAAAGATATGGAAACATTTAGGCAAAATTCGTATCCCCGACGATACGAAAGTGGGGATAAGCGAGCGGGAGATGCCGCAAATATGTTGCAGAGCACTATTATTGAGCAATAAGGCGCTTATCATCGCAACGGAGCACACGAGCGGGGAAATCCTCGACCATCTGCATATTGTGGGTAGCCATCAGGATGCTGGTGCCCTGTTCGGCAGCGAGTCGATGCAAGAGGCGTACGATCTGGTACCCGGTAATAGGGTCGAGATTTCCGGTGGGCTCATCGGCAAGGATCAGTTGCGGCTTATTGAGGAGAGCTCGGGCGATGACGATGCGTTGCTGCTCGCCGCCGCTGAGCTCGTAGGGCATCTTATACCCCTTATTCTCCATGCCGACAGCCTTGAGCACCTCCTCGATACGCTCATCGATCTCCGACTTCGACTTCCAGCCGGTGGCTTCGAGCACGAATCGGAGATTAGCCATAGCCGAGCGATCCTGAAGGAGTTGGAAATCCTGGAACACGATACCCATCTTGCGGCGCAGGAAGGGTATCTGCTTCTTGCGGATATCCACCAAGTTAAAGCCGAGCACATCGGCACGTTCGGCGGAGAACACCGGAACGTCGGCATACATGGTCTTCATCAGCGAGCTCTTGCCGCTGCCGACACGCCCCACGAGATAGCAGAACTCCCCCTCGTGGAGTTGGAACGAGACATCATGGAGCACCATGCGCTCGGCGCGATGGACCTCCACCTTATCATAGTCAATAATAATACTCATAATTCAAAAGATACTGTCGGGGCAGATCGAGATCAAGACCCGGCAATTGTTGTACAAAAATAGTAAAAAAATATCACTACTCAAAACTCATCCGATCAAAAAGCGCATGAACTCATCGACACAGAAGCTCATCGACACAGGAGCTACTCGAAGAGAGAGCGGAACATATCGGTGATTTTAGGCACTTCGATGACCTTGATCTTCAGCTTCTTGGGGAGGGACTTGAGATTGCCGGTAGGGATATATATAGTGTCGAAACCGAGTTTTTCAGCCTCGGCGACACGCTGGTCAATACGAGTGACGGTGCGGATTTCGCCCGAGAGTCCGACTTCGCCGGCGAAGGCCGTTTGGCGTGGGATAGCGATATCGAAATTCGACGACATGACAGCCGCCACGACGGCGAGGTCGATGGCGGGGTCGGTGATCTTGATACCCCCTGCCATATTTAGGAATACATCCTTCTGCGAGAGGCGGAAACCGGCTCTCTTCTCGAGGACAGCGAGGAGCATGTTAAGGCGCCGCTGGTCGAAGCCTGTGACCGAGCGCTGGGGAGTGCCGTAGGCGGCGGAAGAGACGAGAGCTTGCGACTCGACCATAAATGGGCGTGCCCCCTCGATGGTGACGCCGATTGTGATGCCGCTCATTTGCGCATCGCGATTGTCGGAGAGGAGCATCTCCGAGGGATTCTTCACCTCGCGGAGACCGCGATCGATCATCTCATAGATGCCTATCTCGGAGGTCGATCCGAAGCGATTCTTGATGCTGCGGAGGATCCGGTAGAGATACTGGCGGTCGCCCTCGAACTGCAGGACCGTATCGACGATATGCTCCAGCACCTTCGGACCGGCGATAGCCCCATCCTTATTAATATGACCGACGAGGATCACCGGGACATTCGACTGCTTGGCATAGCGGAGCAAAGCGGCAGCGCACTCACGGACCTGGGAGACAGTGCCGGGAGCCGACTCGATTTCATTAGAGCAGATGGTCTGAATCGAATCGACCACCACGAGCCCCGGTTCGACATCTTGGATATGGTCGAAGATATTCTCGAGGCAAGTCTCGCAGAGGATGAAAGTATTGTCAGAGACCTTGCCGAGTCGGTCGGCACGGAGTTTGAGTTGCGAAGCCGACTCCTCGCCCGAGACATACAGGATGCGACGATTGCGGATAGAGAGGATGTTCTGGAGGAGTAGCGTCGACTTGCCGATGCCGGGTTCGCCGCCGATCAGGGTAAGAGAACCGGCGACGAGGCCGCCGCCGAGCACGCGATTAAGTTCATCGCTGGGCATGTGGATGCGGATCTCGTCGGTATAAGCGATATCGGAGAGTTTGACCGGCGCGGCAGAGGGGGCGACCAGTCCTCGGCTCTTGGCGCGCGACTCCGTGGGGATGCGCTGCTCCACCATCGTGTTCCACTCGCCACACCCGGGGCACTTGCCGAGCCACTTGGGAGAATCATAACCGCAACTCGAGCAGACGTATGCTATTTTTGACTTAGAAGATGCCATGAAAAAAAGATGCTTTAGATCAGTATTGGAGAGATACTGAACAAAAAGTTGGAAAAAGATGGCACAAATTTACAAAATTAATTTTAAAATTCTTATATTTGCAGAGTGAAAGGAAAAATGCTTTTGATAAAAGTCTTCAAAAGGGCTTCAAGAGCGTCCTAAACGGCTAAGATATAAAAGAATAAATCTATAATATCAGAAAAAACATAAACCCAAATAAACATAAAACAACAACTATGAAATTCTTAACCGACGAAAAGCTGCTCATCGTGGGAGCAGCCGGAATGATTGGCTCAAACATGGCACAGACAGCCATCATGATGGGTCTTACCCCTAACGTATGTCTCTATGACCCCTATGCCAAGGGCCTTGAGGGCGTGGCAGAGGAGTTGCTTCAATGTGGTTTTGAGGGTCTTAACCTGACCTATACCGACGACATTGAGAAGGCATTCACCGGCGCCAAATACATCGTATCATCAGGTGGTGCGCCCCGCAAAGAGGGTATGACCCGTGAAGACCTCTTGGCAGGCAACTGCAAGATCGCCGAAGACTTTGGCAAGAACGTGCGTCAATACTGCCCGGATGTAAAGCACATTGTAGTGATCTTCAACCCTGCCGACATCACCGGCTTGGTAACCCTTCTCTACTCCGGTGTTAAGCCCGGTTGCGTGACAACTTTGGCAGGTCTCGACAGCACCCGTCTGCGCAATGAATTGGCAAAATACTTCAAGATCGATCCGGATCGCATCACCAATGCACGCACCTACGGTGGTCATGGCGAGCAGATGGCAGTCTTCGCATCGACAGTGAAGGTAGATGGCAAGCCTCTGACCGAGCTCATCGCCGAGGGCAAGCTTCCCGAGAAAGATTGGGAAGAGCTCAAGGTTCGCGTGATCCAGGGTGGTAAGAACATCATCAACCTCCGTGGCCGCAGCTCCTTCCAGAGCCCCGCATACCTCTCTATCGAGATGATCGCAGCCGCTATGGGTGGTGCACCCTTCAAATGGCCGGCAGGTGTCTATGTCAACAACGACAAATTCCAGAACATCATGATGGCTATGGAGAGCGAGATCCATCCCGAGGGTGTGACCTACCGCATGGTAGAGGGCACAGCTGAGGAGCAAGCAGAACTCGAACAGAGCTACAAGCACCTCTGCACACTCCGTGACGAAGTGATCAAGCTTGGCATCATGCCTCCCATCAGCGAATGGGGTAACCTCAATCCCCACCTCGTATAAGAAGTCGGGAGATAAACCAACGAATCAAAGGGGTGTGCCGAAAAGGTGCACCCCTTTTCATTATCGCTTCGAACTGTAAGAGTGAAAACAGGCTCTAAAAAATGCATAAAAAACGTTGGAAATTGAGTAGGAAAATAAATAAAGAAAAAAAAGTGACAAAAATTTGATAAAAATCTCACTAAATTTGTTATAAATCGTAAATAATTAATTAAATTTGCAGATAGAGAAAATATGCAAATCATAAAGAAACGACCAAGTCAATGATAGTCAACCTAATAGCAGATGCAGGCTCCACAAAGACGGATTGGGTGATCACCGACTCAAAGGGAGAACGGATCACAAGCTTTAACACCAACGGTGTGAATGCCCTGCTATGCCCTCCGGGCAGCATAAAAAGCATGGCGACTATGGTAGACTTTATGCTGCGTCACGAAGACATGGAAGTAAATGCGCTCCACTACTACGGGGCGGGGTGTGCCACGCCTCAGATCTGTCAGCGCTGTGAGGCTGAGCTGGGACAAGCTATCCATGCCAAGGAGATCCGTGTCAACTCCGATCTGCTCGGGGCGGCACGCAGCTTGTTGCAGCGAGAGCGAGGCATCGCCTGCATCTTGGGGACCGGGAGCAACTCCTGCCTCTACGACGGCAAGAAGATCGTGAGCAACGTCCCCTCCATGGGATATGTATTGGGCGACGAAGGGAGCGGCGCAGTCTTGGGACGCCGATTGGTGGCTGATGCCTTCAGAGGACTCATGCCCACGGAGATGAGAGAGCTCTTCTTCGCCAAATATGACATCACACTTGGCGAGATGCTCGACAGAGTGTATAAGCAGGCATCGCCCAACCAATACTTGGCTACATTTGTAGAGTTTATCGCCGAGAATATCGAGCATGAATATATGACGGGGATGATGAGCGAAGAGATCGGCAGATACTTCGACCGCAACATCTCCTGCTATCCGGAGGCGAAAGAATTGCCGATATGCTTCACCGGCGGAGTGTCGAAAGTCTTCCAAGAGATCATCCGCAGGGTCGGCACAGAGAAGGGATATCGGATAGGCAAATTCATCAATCCTCCGATGGAGGGACTGATCGAATATCACAGGGGGAGATGAAATAAACGAAATATATATAAGAGTGGTCATATAAGAGATATGAATCACTATATATAATATAAGGATAAAGGAAAGATGAAAAAAAGAGATATAATAATAGCCATGGCGATGGTGAGTATGCCGCTGACAGGGATGGCACAGACAGCCGACGAGACGCCGATCGACTCACAGATCGTGATCAGTCCGCTGTTTGAATATCCGATGGCACCTGAAGATCTGGATGGTCTCCAAGAGCGGTCGAACTACTTGATGCAGCACTTCTGGGACAAGATGGACTTCAAGCAGAAGACGGCAGTAGATCAGAACGCGCTGAACGATGCCTTCCGGGTGTATGTAGCGCCGATGCAGTTTGCCACGGCAGCAGAGGTAAATGCCTCGGTCGATAAGGTGATCGCGCAGATCTCGAAGAATGCCGTATTGAGTCTTCAATTTGCCAAGGCGGCAGAAGAGGCACTCTATGGGCCCCGTGCCGATTTATGGAACGACGAGATCTACCTGAAATTCATCGACAACGTGTTGCGATGCAAGCAGATCAAGAAAGAGCGCAAAGCACGCTACGAGCATGTAGGCAAGCAGTTGCGTGGGACATTGCGAGGGAGCATGCCGCCGGAATTTGACTATACGGAAGCCGATGGCAAGGTGTCACACTATCATCCCAACGGCGTTATCACGGTGATAGAGTTCGGCGATCCCGACTGCGACGACTGCCGCTTCTCGAAGTTGAAGATGGAGACCAACGTACGGTTCAGCTCACTTGTGGAGCGCGGCAAGATCAATGTCATGTTCATCGTAGCCGACCCGGAAGAGGGATGGCAAGAGAAGCTTAAAGACTACCCGTCGCTCTGGCATGTCGGAGCTTCGGAGAGTGTCAGCGACCTCTACGACTTGCGTAAGAGTCCGTCGGTCTATGTGATCGACCGCGAAGGTAAAGTCGCGGTAAAGAATGTCGGCATCGAGACAGCGATGCAGATAGCCACAGCCGCCGCCGAACAATAAAAAAAGAACGTCAATAACGTCAATAACGTTAAGAACGTTAAGAACGAGAGTAACGTCAATAACGAAGAAAAGGAGAAAGAAAGATGATCAATCTGATAAAACGACTATACATCCGATTCACGGGCTACTCCTACACGAACATGGGTCGGCTCTTCCTGCGGCTCTTCGTGGGGCTGATGATGCTTCAATTTGCCGTCAGGCAAATCACACACTTCGAAGAGGAGGCCCTTCTCATGCCCCAGATCTTGGGGATGAGCTCGGAGGCAGTGCAGATCACGATGATAGTGATCGAGCTGACATGTTCGCTCTTCATCATGGCGGGCTTCTGCACGCGCATGATGGTGTTGCCCCCCTTCGTGGCGATGGCGATAGCAGAGAGCTATCTCCTGCAGAGTGCCAAGCAGGCGAGCTATATGATTACTTGGGACGAGCCGGGATATCTGCCGGTGATGTTTATGGGCATCTACTTCTTCATCCTCTTGGTGGGACCGGGGAAGATATCGGTAGACTACTTTTTATCGCTCCACATCATCCACAGTGAGAATCAGAGTGAAGGAGAACTTGAAGAGGTATGAAAATAGCAGTATTAGTATCGGGAGGTGTAGACAGTTCGGTAGTGGTAGAGAAGCTCTATCGCGAGGGGCATGACTTGCACCTATACTACATCCGGATCGGCAACGACAACGGCGAGGGAGACTGCTCGGCAGAGGAAGACATCGAGATGTGTCAGCTGATTGCCCGCAAATATGGTTTGCCGCTGAAGGTGGTGTCGCTGCATGAGGAATACTGGGAGTCGGTGATGGAATACACACTGAAGACAGTGAAGGCAGGCTTGACACCACATCCCGACATCATGTGCAACAAGCTGATCAAGTTCGGCTACTTCGAGCAGCGCTGGGGCAAAGACTACGACAAGGTAGCGACCGGCCACTATGCCTCGATCGAGAAGCGAGGCGACAAATACTACCTTGCCACGGCAGTCGACCCGGTGAAAGACCAGACCGACTTTCTGGCGCAGATCAGTTACGAGCAGTTAGAGCACTTGCTCTTCCCGCTCGGCGACCTGCCGAAGAGCGAAGTTCGTAAAATCGCGAGCGAAGCGGGCCTTCCGACAGCGAGTCGCAAAGACTCGCAGGGTATTTGCTTCTTGGGTAAGATCAACTACAACGACTTCATCGAGCGCCACTTGGGCACGCATCCCGGGCCGATCATCGAGATCGAGACGGGCAAGAAGATCGGCGAGCATCGCGGCTACTGGTTTCACACCATCGGTCAGCGCAAGGGATTGGGACTTAGTGGCGGCCCCTGGTATGTGGTCAAGAAGAATGTACGCGACAACGTGATCTACGTCTCCAACGGCTACGACACACGCCGTCAATATGGCAAAGAGATTCCGGTGGAAGAGATGCACTGGATCACGGAAGATCCCTTCGAGAGCGGACTATTGCCGGCAGAAGATGGCAAGATCTCGATTACGTTCAAGACGCGCCACACGCCGGAGTTCAGCGAGGGAATGATCGAGCGCACCGAAGCCGGCGGCTATCGCGTCGTGTCAGCCACCGATGTGCAGGGGATAGCCCCCGGGCAATATGCGATAATCTACACGCCTGATCGGCGACTATGTTTAGGGTCGGGTATGATCAGTATACCTCACACCAAAAAGAGTAAGAAGAGATGAGTAAGATAAGATTGGAACTATTAGGCATCACCTACAACCAGATCGAATCCGGGGTATATGCGGTGGTGCTTCAAGAGATGGGAGGGACCCGCCGGATCCCGATCATCATCGGATTTCCGGAGGCACAAGCCATCGAATGCAAACTGCAAGAGATAGTAGTGCCGCGCCCCTTGACCCATGACTTGGCGATCAACATGCTACGCGAATATGGCATCAGCGTGGTTGAGGCCAACATCTACAAATTGCCGAATGGGGTGTTTGCCGCCGAGTTGGTTCTGAGCGACGGCAATGAGGTGAAAGTGATCGACTCTCGGAGCAGCGATGCGATAGCCTTGGCGATACGTGTCGGTGCACCGATCTACACCACGCCGGAAGTGATGGCAGAAGCCGGCTTCGAGCCGGGAGAGAAAGCCCCGAGCCGCGTGGTCGGCAAGATGAGTCGCTCATCGAGTAAGAGTAAACCTGCAACAACTAATAATAACGAAAACCGACAAAAAAGCATCGAACAGTTAAAGAAAGAAATGCAACAAGCCTCCGAGGCTGAGCGGTATGAAGAAGCGGCACGAATCAAGGCCGAAATAGAGAGACGCCTTCAAGAGGGCAAAACCGAATAACAAACACCAAACCCAAAACAAGGAACGATGAAAAATAGGAAACAACGCATCGACCTGATGGTCGATCTGATCAGAAATCAGTGCATAGGTAGTCAAGAAGAATTGTCGACCCTACTCTCCAACTATGGATACAATGTGACACAAGCCACGCTGTCGCGCGACTTGAAAATGCTGAAGACCACGAAAGTGCCGACCGACCGTGGCACCTACATGTATATCTTACCCGACAGTAACACACTCAAAGACAAGCTCTTGGCAAAGGGAGTGAGCAGCATTTCGCCCAACTTCCAGAGTGGTTTTATCTCCTTGGAGATTTCGGGGAATATCGCCGTGATCAAGACCCGCAACGGCTATGCGGCAGGCTTGGCATACGACATCGATATGAGCAATGCTCCCCAGATCTTGGGCACGATCCCGGGCAGCGACACGATCTTCGCCGTGCTTCGCGAGGGAGTGACCAAAGAAGAGGCATTAGAGGCATTCGGCAAGATGTTGCCCTTAGACAAAAAACATCATTACAAATAGTTAAGAGCGGCGTACCGACCTTAAAGGGGCTGGTGCGCACTCCAAAACAAAAACCATCATAATAATGATAAAAGCAGCAATATGGGGTGGCGGCACCTTGGAGGGTGGAGAATTGATCCGCCTCTTGGCGATGCACCCCGAAGTTGAGATAACCGAAGTAGAGGGGCAAGGACTCAGTGGCAAGCCGCTGACGAGCCATCATCATGGTCTGATCGGAGAGACCACGCGAAATTTCAGTTCGAGTGTAGACTTCGACAAATGTGACGTACTCTTCGTGTGCGACGAGACACTCGGCGCCGAGCAAGTTATGGCACTGCGGAGTCGCCGACCGGAGATGAAGATGATCTTGCTGACACGTCAGGCAGGACTTGACTGCGAGAAGGCAGAGATCGTGTATGGTCTTCCGGAGATCAACCGCAAGCTGATGGTGCGTGGAGCTACCGGCGCGGTGGTACCGGAGTCGATGGCATCGATGGCGTTGGTGGCGCTCTATCCCTTCTCACGCAACTTGCTGCTCACCGGAGAGATCGCGATCAGCGTATCGGCGCCTCAAAGCATCATCGAAGAGACCGACATGATGCAAGTGAAGCGAGAGATCGAGACAATGCTCCATGCGGTGCAACTCAGTTATGATGGAGAGATAACGATCGAACTGCATCCATCGGAGGCACGCCGGAGTGCACTGATGGATATCGAATTCAGATGCGAGCTCAACCACGAGGCGATGATCGAGCTGTATGATCTATATGACGATCACCGCTTCACCTACATCACCACGACTCGGGTGGGAGTGTCGGAAGTGGCAGGCACCAACAAGTGTATCGTCAGCGTATTGCGACCCGAAGCGGGTAAGGCACGTCTGATGGTGGCGGCAGACTGCCGACTGCGGGGAGCATCGGGCGAGGCTGTCCATATCATGAACCTCCTCTTCGGACTCCACGAGAAGACCGGACTGGCTCTCAAAGCGATCGACTACAACCGTCTCTGAGCAGAAACGACAACCCCGACGACAAGTTAATATTGCCGACAAAATCTAAAAAAAAGGAACGTTATGTCAGTCAACAAAGTAATACTACTGGGGAATGTGGGGCAAGATCCCGACATACGCTATCCGGAGAAGGATAAGATTATAGCCTTCGTCTCCTTGGCGACCAACGACTACTACCCTGCCACGGGAGAGGTGACCGAATGGCATCGCCTCGTGATGGGAGGCGAGAATGCCCGGCTGGCAGAGCGCTATATCCGCAAAGGCACTCGGCTTTATGTCGAGGGGAAACTGAAATCGAGAGAATATGAAGATCGGCTCAAGATCCGCCGCCGCGTCACGGAAGTGATCGTGGAGCGAGTCGAGATCTTAGGGCGATCGACCAACCAACAATAACCAATCCAACAAAAGAGATATACCAATAAAAAAGAAATGAGAAAATGGCGCATAGAGGATTCCGCTGAGATGTATAACATCTCGGGGTGGGGATTGAAATACTTTTCGATCAACGACAAAGGGCATGTGCAAGTGACCCCCAAAGAGGGGTGTCCGCCGATCGACATCAAAGAGGTGATGGACACACTTCAGATCCGCGATGTAGCAGCCCCGTTGCTATTGAGATTTCCCGACATACTTGACGATCGTATCCGCAAGATCTCCGACTGTTTCAAGCGAGCAGCCGAAGAATATGATTATAAGGCACAGAACTTCATCGTCTACCCAATCAAGGTGAATCAGATGAGGCCGGTGGTGGAAGAGATCGTGAGCCATGGCAATAAATATAACATCGGCTTGGAGGCAGGCTCGAAGCCGGAGCTGCATGCCGTGTTGGCAGTCAACACCTACGAGAACTCGCTGATCGTGTGCAATGGCTATAAAGATGAGGACTATGTCGAGTTGGCACTTCTCGCCCAGAAGATGGGTCGCCGCATCTACTTGGTGGTGGAGAAGCTCAACGAGCTGAAGCTCATCGCCAACGTGTCAAAGCGACTGAACATCAAGCCCAACATCGGCATCCGCATCAAGCTGACCAGTTCGGGGTCTGGCAAATGGGAAGAATCGGGAGGCGATGTGAGCAAATTCGGTTTGAACTCCAGCGAACTCCTGGACGCCCTCGCCTTCATGGAGAAGAACAAGATGGTGGACTCACTGAAGCTGATCCACTTCCACATCGGGAGTCAGATCACGAAGATCCGCCGCATCAAGAATGCCCTCCGAGAGGCTATGCAATTCTATGTGCATCTGAGCCAAGCCGGTTTTGATATCGACTTTGTGGATATCGGCGGCGGACTGGGAGTGGACTATGACGGCACCCGCTCCTCGAGCGGGGAGAACTCGATGAACTACTCCATCCAGGAGTATGTCAACGACTCCGTTTCCCAGCTCGTGGATGCCTGCGACAAGAATGGGCTGAAACATCCCAACATCATCACCGAGAGCGGCAGATCGCTGACCGCCCACCACTCCCTTCTGATCATCCAAGTGCTCGAGACCACCCAGCTCCCCATTTGGAAAGATGACGACGAACTGGGAGAGAATCCTCATGAGCTTGCCGTCGAGCTATATAATATCTGGGACAAGATAGACTCCACTCGACTCTTCGAAGACTGGCACGATGCGTTGCAGATCCGCGAAGAGGCATTAGAACGCTTCAGCCTCGGACTGCTCGACCTGAAGACGCGGGCACAGATCGAGAAACTCTTCTGGAGCGTTGCACGCGACGTGCGCGACCTGACTCGCAGCATGAAGCATCCACCCGAAGAACTGAGGAAAGTGACTCGCATGCTGCCGGAGAAATACTTCTGCAACTTCTCCCTCTTCCAGTCACTTCCCGACTCATGGGCTATCGACCAAATGTTCCCCGTGATGCCGATCATGCGCCTCGACGAGAAGCCTACCCATCTCTGCACTATCCAGGATGTGACCTGCGACTCCGATGGCAAGATCAATCACTTCGTGGCGCCCAACGGTTGCTCCTATGGCTTGCAGGTGCATGATCTGAAGCCCAACGAGCCCTACTACTTGGGAGTCTTTTTGGTGGGGGCATATCAGGAGATCTTAGGCGACCTTCACAATCTCTTCGGCGACACCAACGCCGTGCATATCACACTGACCAAAGATGGCTACGAGATAGCGCAGGTGATCGACGGCGAGACTGTGGCAGACGTATTGGACTATGTGGAATACTCCCCCAAGCGATTGGTGCGTAACCTTGAAACGTGGGTTACCGCCTCGATGAAGCGCGGAGTGATCACCCCCGAAGAGGGGCGTCAATTCCTCAACAACTATCGATCCGGCCTCTATGGAGGCACCTACTTAGTACGCGACTGATGCGATCATTTCTGCGACTATCCTACAACGGCATGAGTTATCATGGCTGGCAGATCCAGCCCCATGATGAGAGTGTGCAGCAGCGGCTCGAAGAGTCGCTGAGCACGCTGTTGCGTCGGCCTACGGCAGTGACCGGTGCGGGGCGTACGGATGCCGGGGTCCATGCTCGCACGATGTATGCCCACTTCGACCATGACGAGGCGATCGCCGACAAGCGGCGCTTCCTGCACAGCCTCAACCGGCTCTGCGGCCGCGACATCGTGACCTACGACCTGATCAGCGTCGCCGATGATGCACATGCCCGCTTCGATGCCACCTCGCGCACCTACAAATACTTTGTCACCTACGAGCGCTCCCCATTTCTCGAGGGGGTGAGCTGGCACTCCCCTACCCGACTCGACTTGGAGAAGATGAACCAAGCCGCCGAGCGGCTTCTCGGGAAAAAAGACTATACCTCCTTCGCCAAACTGCATAGCGATACGAAGACCAACATCTGCGAAGTGACACGCGCCGAATGGAGCGAATGGCAGAATATGTATGGCGTGGCAGGAGTCGTCTTCACCATCACCGCCGACCGCTTTCTGCGCAATATGGTGAGAGCCATCGTGGGGACCCTGGTCGACGTGGGGCGCGGCAAACTGACCCTCGAAGATTTCGAGAGGGTGATTACGCAGAAAGACCGTTGCGCGGCGGGCAACTCGATGCCTCCGCAGGCACTATTTCTTTGGGATATCACCTATCCCTATATCGGGGAAAAATAACGAGCCAAAAACCGATCAACCAAGACTATGGATATAAAAGAGAGAATCGACACACTCCGCAGAGAACTCAATGAGCATAACCACAACTACTATGTGCTCAACATGCCGACAATCAGCGACCGGGAGTTCGACATGAAGATGAAAGAGCTCGAGGCGTTAGAGCGCGAGCATCCGGAGTATTACGACGAACTGTCGCCGACCCAACGTGTGGGCTCCGACCTCACCAAGGGGTTCGAGCATGTCACCCATGAGCGTCCGATGATGTCGCTTGCCAACACCTACTCTATCGGGGAGGTGGATGAATGGGGAGCACGCATGGATCGCGCCCTCGAGGGGGAGGAATACAACATCGTCGGAGAGCTTAAATTCGACGGTACGTCGATCTCCCTGATCTATAGGCATGGGCGCTTAGTGCGGGCAGTGACCCGCGGCGACGGCACACAGGGTGATGATGTCACCGCCAATATCAAGACCATCAAGAGCATCCCCTTGCAGCTGATGCCGGGCGACTGGCCCGACGACTTCGAGATCCGCGGCGAGATCCTGATGCCCTGGGAGGTGTTCGAGCAGCTCAACCGCGAACGGGCATATAACGAAGAGCCCCTCTTCGCCAACCCGCGCAATGCCGCCTCCGGCACCCTCAAGATGCAAGACTCGCGCGAAGTGGCACGCCGCCGACTCGATGCCCGCTTCTACTATCTGCTGAGCGACAACCTCCCCTGCGACAATCACTACGACAATATGCAGGCGGCGGCTCGGTGGGGGTTCAAGGTGTCGAAGGCGATGAAGCTGATGCACACGCTGAGCGACATCGACGACTATATCACCTACTGGGATGAGCATCGCAAAGAGCTGCCGGTAGCCACCGACGGACTCGTATTCAAGATCAACAACATACGGCAGCAGGTGAGCCTCGGTTATCGGGCGAAATCGCCACGCTGGGCAGTGGCATTCAAGTTCAACCCGGAGCGAGCCTGCACCCCCTTGCGGTTCGTATCGTTCGAGACGGGGCGTATGGGGATCGTGACACCGGTGGCAAACCTTGAGCCGGTGCAGCTCTCCGGCACGATAGTCAAGCGCGCCTCGCTCCATAATGAAGATATCATGGTCGACCTCGACATCCACGAAGGGGATAGCCTCTATGTGGAGAAGGCGGGAGAGATCATTCCACAGATCACCGGAGTCGACACGACACAGCGCAAGCCGGGAGCGGCGAAGGTGGAATTTGTCAAGACCTGCCCCGTGTGCGGCACGCCACTAAAGCGCGCCGAGGGGGAAGCGGCATGGTATTGCCCCAACAAAGAGGGATGTCGGCCGCAGATCACAGGCAAGATAGAGCACTTTTGTGCTCGGCGCATGATGGATATCGACGGCATCGGCGAAGAGACTGCCGAATTGCTCTACGCTGCCGGGCTTGTGAAGCGCATCGGCGACCTCTATCATCTCAAAGAGAGCGACCTTGCCGGGCTCGAGAGGATGGGCGAGAAGATGGCACAGAGGATCATCAAGGGGATTGACGCATCGCGACAGGTGCCCTTCGAGCGAGTGCTCTATGCCTTGTCGATACCCAACGTGGGTGAGACAACCGCCAAGCGGATAGCGCGCGTGGTGAAGAGCCTCGACGCCTTGGAGGCTATGAGCCTCGAAGAGTTGACGGCGATACCCGACGTCGGACCGATCATTGCGGCGTCGATCTACGACTACCTACGCGAGCCGAGCAACATGGAGAATATCCGCGACCTTCGCGAAGCAGGGTTGCAGTTTGCCGTTTCCGCCGACAAGATGGAGGCGGCGGGGAATGTGCTCGAAGGTAAGAGCATCGTGATCTCCGGCACCTTCGCTCGCCATAGCCGCGATGAGTATAAAGATATCATCATGGCGAATGGGGGGAAGAATGTGGGGAGCATCTCGAAGAAAACGAGTTTTGTGCTCGCCGGAGAGAATATGGGTCCGTCGAAGCGGGAGAAATGTCAGCAGCTCAACATCCCGATGATCAGCGAAGAAGAGTTCTTGGCGATGATCTCCACCCCTGTGTCTGATGATGATGAGGAGGAGAGAGAGGAGAAAGGTGAGAGTGTTGAGGCGGAGAAAGCCGAAGTGCTTGGCACAGAGGAGGGAAAGACTGACTCGGTTAAGGCTGAGGATGTTAACCCGGATGAGGATTGGATGGATGAATGGATCAATGGATGGAAAAAATAATTTATTTATATAGACCTTAGACTAATACCAAAAATATAAAAACATTAAATTTAAAAAAACGAAAAAGATGAAAGTATCACCATCACTACTGTCGGCGAACTTTGCCGATATGCGACCCGACTTGGAGATGATCAATGCCTCGGAGTGTGATTATCTTCACATGGATATCATGGATGGGGTGTTTGTGCCCAACATATCGTTTGGATTTCCGGTGATGAAGTCGGTGTCGAAGCTCTGCACGAAGCCCTTGGATGTGCATTTGATGATAGTAAATCCGCAAGACTGGGTAAGCCAGGTACGAGATTGCGGAGCGGAGATCATGAATGTGCATCAAGAGGCATGTGTCCACCTTCACCGGTGTGTGCAGCACATCCACCAGGCAGGGATGAAGGCGGGAGTCACCCTCTGTCCGGCGACACCGGTGTCGACTCTTACCGACATCATCGAAGATGTGGACTTGGTGTTGCTGATGTCGGTGAATCCGGGATTTGGCGGTCAGCCCTTCATCGAGCGGACGATCCGCAAGACCGAGGAATTGCGTCGGCTTATCGACGAGAGTGGTTCGAAGGCGGTGATCGAGATAGATGGGGGAGTGAATTTGGAGACAGGCCGACGCCTTGCCGAGGCAGGGGCAGATATCCTCGTGGCAGGCAGCTTCGTATTCGGCTCAAAAGATCCGCAGAAAGTCATCAGCGACCTCAAGGCGCTATAAAAACAAAATTAACCAACGCCCTGAAAGGGCAAAAGCACTAAATAACAAGGTAAAGAAGTATGATAACGTTAGCGATATTTGATGCTCAGGAATTTTTCCAATGGTTTGTCGAGAATGCCAATTACATTTTCGTGTTTGTATTCATGGTGATCGAGAGTAGTTTTATACCCTTCCCATCGGAATTGGTGGTGCCACCGGCCGCCTATTTGGCGTGTCGCAACTATGGAGTTGGGGCAGATATGAACGTGGTGATGGTGGTGGTGATGGCCACGCTTGGGGCATTAGTCGGAGCGTATATCAACTACTTCTTGAGCTTGTGGGTAGGTCGACCGGTGGTATATCGGTTTGCCGACAGCCGGATAGGACATGCCTGTCTTATCGATCGGATGAAGGTGGAGAAGGCGGAGCGATATTTTGATGCACATGGGGCTATATCCACCTTCATCGGGCGGTTGATACCGGCGATACGTCAGTTGATTTCGATCCCGGCGGGGTTGGCGCGAATGAACTTGGTGAAATTTTCGATATTCACCACTCTTGGGGCGTTGGTATGGAACACGGTATTAGCGTTATTGGGCTACTGGTTGTCGCTTTACATCGATCCGGATTCGCTCTATGACAAGGTAGAGGAATACAACAGCTACCTGAGCTACGGGGGCTACGCGCTGTTAGCGCTCTGCATCGTCTACATCCTGTGGCAAGCCTTCCGCCGCAAGCGCTCCTAACCGCAGAGGGCACCGAACCAGGGATCTTCGCGGATTTACGCGGATATTTTTAACCTCAGATTTTACTGATGCAACTGATGGTGGCTACGCGGGGCTGGGGTCGAGATGGGGAGGGTGGGCGCGCTGAAGGCTTGCTATATTGGGAGAATTGGATTAGCATGGTAGATTCATTTGGCAAAATGAAGAAATTTCGTTAACTTTGCTTTGTCCCCTGTAATAGGCATCAGCGAGTACCCATCAGCCTTATTACCGGGGTGATGATCAATTCACAACATCTGAATTTATGATAGAAAAGATAGGCATAGTCAATTATAAATCAATTCGAGAGGTTTCTATCCCCTTGAGCAGGATAAACATCCTAATCGGGGAAAATGGCGCCGGAAAGACTAACTTTATATCATTTTTTGAAATGATAAAGGCTTTGTATGACTGTCGCCTCGGTTCGTATATGCTTTCAAATGGCGGTATAAACGCACAGTTGCACAGAGGCCTGAAATTCTCCAAGTCTATAGAAGGCCTAATTGATTATAACAATAAAAATGCTTTCTTTTTCACACTTCGCCCCGGCGTCGGTGACAAAGCTTACATTGCCGAAACCGGCGACTATTTGAATAGTGATGATGATCCTTCCAAGGATTACAAGTCTTGGGACAAAATGGTCTGGGATAAGGATGTAGAAGAGTCAGAAATATCGGAGCTGCAATATCCACGTGTCCAGTATATCCGGGATCTTTTGGAAAGTTTCATTGTCTATCATTTTCATGACACGAGCAAAACGTCACCGATGAGACAACCTTGCGCCATCGGAGATAATGCAGCCTTGCGGCATGATGCCTCCAACCTGCCTGCCGTGCTCTATCGGCTTAGGCAAACCGATATGAGTGCGTATCGGCTAATCGAGGCAACGGTAAAATCTGTAGCCCCATACTTCAAGCGCTTCAAGTTAGCCCCAATGCTGACCGACGAGTCTCGAATCAAGCTTGAATGGGAAGAAGAGGATTCGGAATTGTATCTTGATGCTACATCTCTTTCTGACGGCACATTGCGTTTCATCGCTTTGGCCACATTGCTACTTCAGACCAAACTGCCGGAAACCATTATCATCGATGAGCCGGAACTCGGTCTCCATCCCGCTGCCATGGTCAAGTTGGCTGCGATGATCAAGAAGGCATCTTCCAAAGCACAGATTATCATTGCCACCCAGTCGGTAACGCTTATCAGCAATTTCTCGATTGACGATCTGATTGTCGTAGGCAGAGATAGTACTCAGTCTACTTTCCACAGGCTCAATGAAGAAGACTTTTCGCAATGGCTCGAAGAATATTCAGTAGGAGACCTATGGGAGAAAAACATAATAGGAGGCCGCCCATGACCCGTAGATTATATATTGTAGTAGAGGGTCAGACGGAAGAAGAGTTTGTCAAAGACCTTTTGGCACCCTATTTACAGTGTGAGGGTATATATGTTTATCCGGTGATTATACATACCAGCAAAGGACATAAAGGAGGCTTCGTCAATTACGACCACCTGAAAAATGACATCAACAAGTTGTTGAAATCACAAGGGAAGGATGTCGTAGTTACAACATTTGTAGACTTTTTCCGATCTCCCAAACTACCGGGAATGGATAAATGGAGCAAGATTTCAGACCATCGTGATCGTGTTGTTGAAATGGAGAAAGCTCTGAAGGATGACATCAACGACCATAGATTTATACCCTATATTCAACTTCATGAATTTGAAGCCATACTCTTTGCTTCGGATAGTGGCTTCAGAAAATACTTTGATCCGGCACAGTACACCCAACTTCAAGAAATAATCGATAATTATCAAAATCCGGAAGATATAAACAGCACTCCTGAAGGAGCACCATCCAAGAGGCTATTAAGGATCATTCCTGAATATGACAAAGTTATATATGGCAATATAGTTGCGTTGGAAATAGGGATATCCACTATCTTGGATAAATGTCCTCGTTTCAGAGAGTGGGTAAACAAACTTATAACAGCCTTCAAATAAGCGAAATTCGGCTGGTATTAACCACGGATTTACGCGGATTTTTAACCACGGATTTACGCGGATCTTTTTAACCTCAGATTTTACTGATGCAACTGATGGTGGCTACGCGGGGCTGGGGTCGAGATGGGGAGGGTGCGCGGATGCCTATCAGGGGCATCAGGGTCATCAGTGGTTCAAAAATCTTTGTGGCTCGTGGAGGTGTAAACGTCCCAAAAAGCGCTACGATTTACTAATCGGCTGAAAATTCAGCCGA
>JBJEDL010000035.1:0-30703 GCA_051872035.1 Lepagella sp. | reverse complement strand
CGACTCAAGGCTACGACCTCTACGACCCCAAAAATTTAAGGAACGCGCTCTTAACAACCACGATTATGGCAAAATACTTCGTTACAGCCCTTTTGATAGCCTTGTCTGCTACATTGATAGAGGCTAAATATCCTATGAACTATTATACCAACAAGGCGGAAGAATCCATCGTTGCAGGAGATTATAACGATGCCTTGTACTATGCAAAGCAAGAGATAATTGACTATGATGGCAACCCTAAGGGATATCAACAGGCTGCTATCAGTCTATATTGCCTCGAGCAACCGGGGCAGCAGAAGTCACCATCTCCATGGTTGAGGCCAACTTTATGTTAAAGAATGACTACATCAAACAAGGAGATATCATCGGCTCTGCTCGCTACATCGATGCAAATGGAGATATAAGCGAGGGTACGGTGATCAACCTGAGACAAGTCAATTTTGGAGGCTTTGAACTCGAGAATGTACGAGCTTCAGTAGTCCGCAATCAGCGAGCACCTCTCCTATTGGGTCAGTCGGTCCTCGGCCGTCTCGGCAAAATAGAAATAGACAACGCCGGTATGAAGCTAAAAATAACCCACAAAAAATAAAAACCTCCCACCCCCTTTTCTCCTACTCTATAAGGAAAGGAGAAAAAGGGTGGGATACTTGCTAAAAATCTCAAAAAGGTGTATATTTGCGCTGTCAAAAATCTCAAAAAGGTGTAAAATCACCAAGTTAAAAATCTCAAAAAGGTGCAAACAGCATGGTTATGAAGCGTAAAATATATAAGCAACTCCTTGATTGGAAGGAAAAAAGGAATGGTGAGGCGGCTCTCCTTATAGAGGGAGCACGCCGCATCGGCAAGAGCTATATTGTTGAGGAGTTTGGCAAGAATGAGTATGAGTCATATATTCTCATCGATTTCAATAAGGCTCCACAGATGGTCCGGGAATGGTTTGACCTCTATCTGGAAGACCTTGACACGCTTTTCTTATACCTAAGCCAGCACTATAAGGTCAAACTCTATGAGCGTAAGTCGCTCATCATCCTTGACGAGGTGCAATTATGTCCCCGGGCGAGAGCCGCTATCAAATTCTTGGTTGCAGATGGCCGGTATGACTATATCGAGACAGGATCTTTGGTTAGCATAAAGAAAAACACCCGGGGAATCGTGCTCCCTTCTGAAGAGCGATCCATCCGGATGTACCCGATGGACTTTGAAGAGTTCCTTTGGGCCACAGGCAATGAGATGCTGATGGATTTGATAAGAAAGATGTATGCAGAGCGTAAGCCGATGGGACAAGTGTTCCATCGCCAGGCTATGGATGCGTTCCGGCTCTATATGATAGTGGGCGGTATGCCTCAAGCTGTTAAAAAATATGTCGAGACCAAAGACTTTGAGGCTGTCGATGCCGCGAAACGTGATGTGCTGACTATCTATCGCAATGACATTTTTAATTATGCAGAAGATATAGCTGACAAAGTGGTGTCTATCTTCGATCAGATACCACCTCAGCTATCCAAGCACGAAAAAAAATTCCGACTCTCTGCTCTGAAGCCCGGAGCAAAATATCGCGATTGGGACGATGCCTTCTTCTGGCTCAAGGATGCAAATGTAGTCAACATTTGCTATAATTCGACAGAACCAAACATAGGACTGAAGATGAACGAAGACCGCACGACATTGAAGTGCTATATGAACGATACAGGATTGTTGATCAGCCATGCTTTCGATGAAAAGGGTATTGTGTCATCTGAAATCTATCGAAAATTACTCTTCGGAAAATTGGAAGTGGATGAAGGAATGATCATTGAGAACATCGTAGCACAAATGTTGACAGCCGCCGGCAATCAACTCTTCTTCTACAGCAAAGCATCAGAGAAGGCGGATGATCGTATGGAACTTGATTTTCTCTTGCAAAAGGACAAAGTGACAAGTCGTCATAACATCCGGCCGATTGAAGTCAAAAGTGGCAAGAACTACACTCTCTCTTCCCTGACGAAGTGTATGAAGAAATTCGGAGAATATATAACTACACCTACCGTATTGCATACAGCCGACTACAAGGAAGAGGGAGGAATAACCTACCTCCCCATCTACATGACACCCCTATTATAACACCTACCTCCCCACCCACTTAGACCCAATCCCCCAACACTACAAAAAAATGAAGGATATGAATTTTACGAGGTCTCAGCAGTCGGCTATTGATGCTTTTACTCTTTTCTTGAAGGGTGATAGCCAGGTGTTTATGCTTAAAGGCGCTGCCGGTACTGGTAAAACAACTATCG
Source organism: Lepagella sp. (assembly GCA_051872035.1). Taxonomy (GTDB): domain Bacteria; phylum Bacteroidota; class Bacteroidia; order Bacteroidales; family Muribaculaceae; genus Lepagella. The sequence continues at coordinate 28,430 of JBJEDL010000035.1, read as the reverse complement.
TCTCTGAGTTTGTTTCTATCCTTAAGGCTCAGAATCGCAAATTTCGTCTCATGGCTCCTACCGGACGTGCCGCCTTTATTCTGGGCAGAAAAATCAGACCCGGCATTGGCGCCTCTACCATTCATAAAGCAATCTATCTCCTCGCCAAACTCTCTTCGACCGGCCAGAATAAGGACTCAGAAGATGACGGGGGTGTGCATGCTCATTATGCTTTAAAGACTAATGAGGATCATGCGTCTGCTGTATATATTGTTGATGAGTCTTCGATGATCTCCGATGCCTTCTCAGAGAATGAAAGCTTTAGTTTCGGCTCCGGAATGTTGCTCTCTGATCTCTTTATGTTTGCCAAGGGTAGGAAAATTGTCTTTGTCGGCGATTATGCTCAGTTGCCTCCGGTTGGCATGAATTTCTCGCCTGCTCTCGATAAGTCCTATATCGAACAGCATTTTGACTGTAAGGCTGAGGAAGTGTATCTTCGTGAAGTTGTGCGTCAGAAGGATGGCAGCGTGATGCTAAGCAATGCCAATAAGGTGAGGGATTGTATTGAAGCTCATTCGTTTGTGGAGTTCGGCCTGAGTGATGGTGTCGATACTCATGCCGAGGATGAAGATCTCTTGCGTCCCTATTTCAAACTATCCCAATCCACTCCCGATCCCCATTCAGCTATCATTGCATATAGTAACAAGCAGGCACTGGAATATAACTTAGCCGTACGCCGCCACTACTTCGGTAGCGATGTTCAACGTCTTATACCAGGCGACCTGCTGATAATTGCTCGAAATAATTACTCATTCGACTATGAACTCTTCAACGGCAATATAGTTCAAGTGGAGTCTTGTAGCTCCGATCAGGATGTGAAGTCTCGGATGGTAAGAGTGAAGTTGGGTAAAGATCGCGTGGAAAGTGTTGAGCTGAGATTCCGTGAGGTCGTAATAAAGTTCAATACAGGGGATGGCGCAAAACAAATACTTGTGACCATTCTTGATAATTTCTTGGATGATCCCAATGGTGCTTTAGGTGGACTTTTGGCTCGCGCCTTGGTCGTAGATTTCAACAATCGTTTGCCATCTAATTTGAAGCAGAACCTCTCGCAAATCAAGAAATGGATGCACCAAAAGATCGGCCTGACTGTTGCACAACAAGAATTATGCGATAGTTACATCAGATTGCTTAGCCATGATCCATACTACAATGCCTTGATTTGCAAGTATGGCTATGCTATGACGTGTCATAAGGCTCAGGGTGGCGAGTGGAAGAATGTATTTGTCGATATGTGTCGTTATGGTGGTACTGCCAATGAAGATTATTTCCGTTGGGCTTATACTGCTATCACTCGAGCTTCTGATCAATTATGGCATTTCCGATCGCCCGATTTTAATTACATCAGCCAAATGGAGGTCGATGATATAAAACTATCGAATAAGATCAAAGTTAGTTGTTATGCTCCCGACGATGATTTTATCCACGCCAGAATGAATCGCCTCGATAAGTTGTGCCATTCTGAAGGCATTACACTATCTGACGATCTATCCAAACAATATCAACATATCATCACATTTTCTGATGAGCCCAGTCAGCAAAGTGCGCAATTCCAATTATGGTATAATGCCGGAGGGTATACAGGCAAGGATATGTTGCTTAAAGCCTCTTCCGATGATTTTACCGCCATTTGCCGAAGTCTGCTTAATGCATCTTTCGCTCCTGATTCGATTCCTTTTGACGCTCCGGATAGACCTTTCGCCCACAAATTGGTAGAGTATATGAAGTCGCTGTTCCGAGAGTTGGATATCAAATTGCTAAATATTTCGCAAGAACAATATCAAGATGTATTCCATCTTCAAACTGATGGTCTGGCGAAAGTGTGCTTATATTACACCGCTAAGGGTAACTATACGCGGATGTCGCTCATTAGTTCTATAGGTCAAGAGGATGCTAAACTTGAAGCATTACGTCAACGATTCAAAAATAATTAAGACTATGACTACCCAAGAAATTAAAGAGTTACGCAAAGCAGGACATTTGGAGGAGGCTCTTCAAGCTGCTGAAGAACTGTTCTCTCAGTCAGCAAATGGTTATACACTTAATGCTCTGCTTTGGTGCCTATATGAGATTGTAAAGAAACAAAATCTGCCTGAAGCAAGCCGGACTTATGATCGCATGTGGGGCTTATATCATGAATATGCTATGGGAGATTCTTTTATAGGTAACTGCCTTGGATGGGCTATTTTCCAGCTTTTGCAAAAGACTCCTGTCGACAAACCGAAAGAACGCAAAATCTTGCTCAAAAAATATTTGGATCTAAATTTGCCTCGTCCTTCAGACTTGCATTCTACCATCCTCGGTGAGGCTGTAAAAGTGGAGAAGGATACACCATTAGAGTTCCGTATTCGAGATTTTATCAGACTTTGGGGGCTGGAAAATCTTAGAAATGAAGATTGGGAACAGTATAAATCTGATAATGGACATACATCCCCATCAACAGTAGAGCGTTTTATTGACGTGTATGCCAAGGAACTGCAAACTGATGGCGTGCCTGCTACGGAGGAGTGCTGCCGATTGATCGATCAAGCCCTTGAACGATTCCCATCTAATCAGAACCTTCCTCTTTCCAAGTGTTATGCTCTACTCTCTTTGTCCATGAAAGATGAGGCTATCGATTGCTATCGAAAGATGATACTCAAAAATCCTTCCAAATTCTATCTTTTAGATCAACTGGCAGATCTTGTCGATGATGATGACCTTAAGATGGGACTTCTATGCAAGTCGATTGCCGGTGAACAGGATGATGGATTTGCCGTCAAACGTAGATTGAAATTAATAGATCTTCTTATCGCAAAGGATCGTCTTCCTAATGCCCGATATGAATTGGAATGTTACCGAAACACTTATATCTCAAAAGGATGGGGATTAAAGAGAGAGTTTTATCTATTATTCAATAAATTACAGACTGTCGATCCGACTCCCGATAATAGTGGATTGTATGCCGAGTTTATCCCTAAGGTAGAAGAGTTCCTATATTCTACATTACCATCTCGTGTGATGATCAAGGTGTCAGACGCTATGATGGATGACCATAACCGCCCGGGTCGCAAGTTCTTGCAATGGACTCTTCGGTATCGTTCTGAAATCTTTAGACTCAGAAAACCGGCTAAATTCGGACTCGATAAGAATACCCCCAATGGGAGTGTTTTTGAAGTTAAAGTCCAAGACAATAAGATTGTGTGGGTTAAGCCTTATAGCGCTCCGATCTCTGAAGATTGGGTCAAAACTGCCTCCGGTGTCGCAAATCTTCGTAAGGATAAAAACGGTAGAACTTTTGCAATAGTGAGTGGCGTTTATGTTGGCGAAAAACTACTGCGCAACGTTATTGATGGCCAATCGATCTCTCTGAGAGCTATCCGCCAAGAGGATGGTCGCTGGTCAGCTATAGCAATAGTATAACATAATTTGTTTCCCCTCTTCTCTTTTCCGGCTGTCAAGCCGGTTATTTTTTTGTTGGGGGGGTAATCATTTTGCTGCTTTGGCTGTCTTCTTAATAAACGATTTGAGTAATGCAGTATTCTATCTCTGAGTTTGAAACCATATACCTTCGATGCTTCCCGGCAGCTTTCCGTCTCGCCCTGAGCCTCTTGCATGATGAGGATGAGGCACGGGATGCCACTCAGGAGGTCTTCCTCAAGCTCTGGCAAACGGATACCGCTGTCAGCAACCCTGCCGCTTTCGTGATTCGCGCGGTAAGGAATGTCTGCCTCAATCGTATTGAAGCTCTCGACACCCGTGAGCGTTTCATCCGCAATCTCCCTCTCGACCCGATCGTTGACCCGCCGGATGATCCCCTCGACCCCGATGATCGACACGCCCAAGTCCATTCGGCTGTCAATTCTCTCCTCTCTCCACGCCAACGCCAAGTCGTCGCCAAGATATATAGCGAAGGCCTCTCCTATAAGCAGACTGCCCAGGATCTCGATGTCTCCGTCGCTATGGTCAATAAGTCGATTGTCGGCGCTCTTAAAAAGTTACGTTCTTTCTTTAATTCTCAAAAGTCATGACCGAGGATATCAAAAATTTACTGATCGAGAAGATGATCGATTGCCCTGCCGAGCTCTCGCCCGACGACATACAGACTATCCTCCATGATGAGGAACTCCGAGAGATCTATGACGCGTCGGTGTTGCTCCGAGATGCTATGATCTCTCCCTCGCTGTCTGATCCCGCCGATGAGTGGAAACGCTTCCGCTCTCGCATTGCCCCGACACGTCGCCGAGCTCCTTGGCTTCGTTTTATGGCGTATGCCGCTGCCATCGTCGTGCTGGCTCTACTCGTGCCGATGATGATTAGCCTGCTCGATCGCAATGCCGACTCCGAAACTACTACAATCATCGCTCAGCATGAGGATACTACCATTATGGTTGCCTCGCCCGACATCCACCAAGTCCCGAATTTCACAGCTGCTCAGCCAGCCACCACCGTAGCCCATGAGCCAACGGCTTCCCCGGCGCCTACATACTCGCCGATCGCCAAGAGATCTCCTCGTCCGAAGCACCAATCATCCCCGTCAGATGCCGATATAGAACAAAAAGTGAGAACTCAATTGGCTCGCATCGATAATGAGGTGGCTATGGCCCTCGCTCAAGTCTATGAACTGGACGACAAGGTCGCTTCCCAAGCTCAAGCAGCTCTCTGTAAGGCAGATCCTACACTCCCCGAATGTAACTGCCAGTCGCAGGAGCCTGCCCCAAATGATGAAACTTATAAAATAATTATAAAATATTAATCGATATGAGAAAGTTAATCGTTACATTTCTTGCACTAATCGCTATGGCAATTCCATGGCAAGCATCAGCACAAACCAACGTAAAGAAGGCTTTCGATAAGCTGTTGAATTCCTCTGATGTGGAGCTGCAGAAAGAAAGTCATCAGATGAGCAAAAATCCCCAATCAGGGAAAAAAGAATCGATGTTTGCCACGTATCATTTCTCTATGCCGGAGTCAAAGGAGAAGCTCCTTAAAGATGTGTTGGCTGCATTCCGTGCAGATGATGATGAGGCTTATACCATGCAAAGCGGTGTGGCGGGTAAAGAAGATCCCCCTATTCATCTTGCTGCCGGTGAAGGTCCTGAATATAATGTCAGAATTAATTATGAGGGCTATCATTATATGTATGCCTGCTATCTCGCTCCGGCTTCGGAAGATCCCGCAGGCAATCACCGCTATGCATACGGTGTGTATTGGAAGAAGGGTAAAGGAGATAAAATCGATGGTGGACTTATTATCACTTATGCCACAACCCTTAAATATCGACAGGAAAAGGCTAAGTCACAGAATGATCAGGCCTTGCAATCTATGGTAAAGCCTCAAAGTTCGAAAGATAGTTCCGACGTTTGGTTCCAACAGTTTATGAACTATGTCTATGCTTTCGATGAAGCCGATGATGATGTGAAATTGCCCTTGGCTACGCGCATCTATCAGTGCGCCAAGCAGATGCCGGAAGATGCTTCGGAAGAGGATCGAAGACTCGCCAACAATATCCTCTCCGACATGATCGAGTCAAAAAAGTATTCCGCCAATACGCTGAAGCTCCTCAACGCCGCTAACGAAATCATCAAGTAAATCACACACACCAGACACTCCTCCTCTCTCCCAAAGCATCAAAACACACACACCTCCCATCAAGTAACCCATCTCATACCTCTCCGGGCTCCAAGGCAATAAAATCCTCGGAGCCCGGCGCTTTAAGGAACGCGCTCTTAACGCTGGTATGATTATATCACGATCTTGAGGGCTCGGGGGCTATCTCCTTCGATGCGAAGGATGTAGATGCCTCGCTCGCTCGGTATGGCAATCTTGTTTCCTCCGGCACGCGATGCCACCTCTCCGGTTATACGAATCAGGGTCAGCTCTGCTTCGCCATCGACACCATCTACCATGATTGTGCCATCCCGTAGTTCTACTTTCAGTCGACTCTCTGCCGCAATGCCGATCACGCTGCTTTCGCCATCGATAAGGCGGAAATGTGCCGGCGATCCATCTTCGCGTAGTGCCAACACTTTGTCGCTGATTGTCTGATCTTTACATCTCAGATAGATGTCATATTCCTTATCCCGGTCGGTCGATACGGCTATTGAGAGTTCGCGACTCTCTCCCGCTTCAAGCTTGACACCGTCGAGTGTGTGCTCCTCCCACAGACCCTCTTCCATCTGATAGAGCGACAAGTGAATGCTCCCTTCGAATGTGGTCGCTCCGGCATTGGTGGCGGTGAAGTAGATTTGTTCATCGGTGCCGCGCGTCGGGGTAGTGGTGTGGAGATCGGTGATCTCCAACTCCGGGATAGTGCCGACAGCCTTCGTTATCGTGATATGTTGCGGCGTGTCGGTGAGCCCATATATCGGATCTATGCGATTCCAAAAATAGGGGAAGATCTCCATCTCTCCGTCACTGGTCAGATATTTCATATAGGCGATATATTCCCCCTCGAGAGGATATAGCAATCCCGGTATCTCGACCCTGCCTGCAGAGGATGGCAGCATATCTACCCGCATCGTCGACACGAGTATCTCGCTATGCAATGACGTATCCTCGGCGGGACATAAGTAGAAGTTGACCGTCGATTCGCCATACACTCCGTTGATGCTCGTAAGTCCATTGCCGGCTGCTCGACGTTCCAAATGCAGATTCTGGTCTTGCGAGATGCTCTTTTCGGCTATGAATCGGTCGGAATATGAGGTGAGTGTGTAGCCCAACATCGGCTCTGTCAGTGCGTTTCCAACTTCCAATGTGAGCCCGTCGGCCACCAACACATTCGCCGATTCGGAACTGATGGTATACCTGCCGGCGGGTATCTTGAACCCATTCTCCGGATTCGTAATTTGGTTCACCTTTACCACCACTTGGTCTTCAAGCATATTGTAGGCTCGCTGATAGATAGTCAGCGATTCGCTCTCATATTTCTTGCCGGTGTCGACGTCGGTAAATACGAGAGTTGCATTATATTGATAGGCTTCTCCCTTGCTTTCTGCCGGGAAGTCGGAGAGTGAGCGCGAGGTTACCTCGGCATAGAAGGGTGTCTTGGCATACACCGGGGTGCGCGGATCGAAGTCGAGCACCTCGACTCTCGGCATATCGCTACTGAAATCCAATTCTCCGGAGTATTCGTCATATCCCCGGTCGGTCATATTGCCATTCGAGTTGATATCTACCCATGGACCCATCGGAAGATCTTGGAGCCGGATCTCATCACTCCCCACCACGCGATAGGCGAGCTTGAGGTGGTATCGCCCCTGCAAACCTATCCCTCCGGTAGATATTCTCCCTGTGAGCTTATTGTAGCCGGGGAAGCAATAGTCGTTCGCATAGAGCGGTTGCGACATATCCGAGGTGAGGACTGCCCCCTCTTCATCTACGATAGCGATGCCGATCTCGATGGCTTGCGCCCCCTCGTCATAACTATTCTCGATGCTATATGAGTTGGAAGTGACACTATACATACAGCATTCGATGGTTTTGATGGATTCCCCTTTCCATATTTGAGTGCCTGATACGCCGAGGTATCCCTCTGAATAGGGTGCATCTGCCGAAGTGCGCGGCTCGATGCCACAGATCATCATCTGTTTCCATTGATAGCCATCGCCTGAGGTTACATCCGCCGGATTGGCGATTGAGATGTCGTAGTAGCCATCACCTTGACCATCCCAGCCCCAGTTGATGTGCACCAAGCCCGATGCGTCGCATCCATCCACCACAAAGATGTGGGCGGCAAACTGATTGTTGGACACCGAACCATGATCCACACCCGAGTAGAGAACCGGTCTTCCCTCTTCGAGCTCCGTGTAGAGCGTCTGCATCCAGTATTGGGTCGGTAGATATGTCCGCATCAACGGCTTGCTCTTGTAGTTGAAAAACCGATCTAACGCCACCAAAGGCCATTTGCCGCTCGTCGTTTGGTCGGAGTATTCGCATTTGCATGCCACTCCCGCCTCATACACCAGTTTGGCAACCTCCTCTGCCTCTGCCGAGGTATATGTCCCCTCTTCGTATGTGTCACGTATCAGATCCCAATTGTAGGTCGCTTGTGAATAGTCGACGCTGATCTCTGCTCCCGATGCCGGATCGACATATTCCATCACGAATGCGTTGGGTGTGTTGCCTCGATGATAGTTGAGCACCTGTGCCAATGCCACACCGGTGCAGCCGGTCACCGACCGTTTCCCTTGATACATAGGGCATTTGCCATTGTAGGGGGCTTGCTGTCCCCACTTGGTGGTGATCATCGGCTCCACCTCCCTATTGGGAGTAACTACCGACCATTCTCGGTTGGGCTGACGCTCAGCGGCATCGACTATCGCATTCAGCGTCGCCTTGATATTGTCCGGAAGCTGAGTCACATCGAGTGCCGATTCTGTCGAATAGCCCACCACCCTTTCGCCGGAGTAGAGCACAAAACCGCAATGACTCTCGGTCGTAACGTTGAAGCAACGGCCGCCATACACGTCTATCTCTGTCACAGTCGGTGCGGGATTGAGTCCGTTTGCTGACGAAGCCACCTTGACGGCTGACTCATACTGCTCGCTGAGAGGTTCACCCCATCGACTTGCCAAGAAATCTAATGCCATCTGCGAAGATTGTGCCGCAATCTCACCTGCCGAAGCAACTACCAGAGCCACCCCTGTCATTATCTTAATCATATTCATATTCATCTGAGTTGTCATAGTTTAGAACGAGCTCTTAGAGTGTTTTGACCACAAATGTATAAAAAATTTGCGAGAAATCAGTGCAAGTTACTGAAATACCTGTCGTTTCAATGGGTTTTAATTCCGTTCCGACAATAAAACGGAAATTTTTATCTTCTTTTGTACATATACTTGAATGTATAATATTTGTCTGAGCATTTCTCGAATTGTCTTTTCTGCTCAATTACATAAGCCTCAGACTTGTCATATAATACTTCTGTAATTTGCGACTCAATAATACCTGTTTGTTTGTTGAACACTTTCTTATCGATGTCCCAGTCGTATAAGCCATTTGGATTGTCAGGCTCGTTATCAGAGCCACAGGCACAAACAGCCATGCACATCACTAATGCGGTGAACAGAATTGATAATTTAGATTTAATTTTATTCATAGCATCGAATTTATGCCCTCGCCCATTGAGAGCGAGGGCCGGTGATTATTTTTCGTAGAAGCTAACAGCAGCCTTGATTGCATCTGCATAGTCGTAGATGTCATCGAGGCTCTTTATTTCGTGCTTCGTTTCCTTCTTGTTCTCGTCGATAGTAGCGATGTACTTTGCAGACTTCGCATTGAAGTACATACGACAAATCGGTTTGCGGTTGTTGTCGTCAAGAAGAATGCCGAAGTAAGATAGAGTATCACGATAGTACACACGTTGAATGTCAACTACCTGTCGTAGTATAGCCTTGACGATGAGGAAAGCATCGATTTCTTCCTGCGTTGTAGTAACTCCTGTTTCCCTATCAATTGCAATGACACCTTCAGGGAGTTCTTCCTCTTTAGGCTGCTCAACTTCTTGTTGAACTGGTGCCGGTTCATCGTTAGTCTTGATTGCAAGATTGAGTTTTTCTGCAATACGTTCTTTGATGATCGATGCGATTGACTTCTTTACAATCGGAGTAAAGAGGTCAAGCACATTTTCCTTGATTTGTCCTTGATAGATTGGTCGAATGATGTATTTTACGAACTCTTTTGACGGATTAGCGAACTCCTTGTTGAGGATTGCCTTTACGTCAGTCATATATTTGAGTTCTTGAGCTGTGCTAAGAATTTCCTCAACGTCGTAGTATGACTTATGGAATTTCTTCAGTTGCTCAATTTCAGCCTCTGTTATGTCAAGCATATTGACAACAAGGAATGGGCGCTCGTCCATTATGTTTTGCTTGTCGAGGTCAGTGTAGAAGCGGTACTCGATACCATTAGTAAGCACACCGAAGCGAGCATTGCTTGCTACGAAATACTTTTGGAGTTGAGTGTCGTGGAGATTGAGGTCCTGGTCTATGTGCTTACACTCAATCAGAAGAATAGGCACACCATCTTTGATGATCGCATAGTCGATTTTTTCGCCTTTCTTTTTCACGAGGTCGCAGTCCAGTTCAGGAACAACTTCGAGTGGGTTGAAAACATCATAACCGAGAGCCGAGATCATCGGCATAATAAATGCGTTCTTCGTGGCTTCTTCTGTCTTGATGTTGTCTTTCAACTTGCTAATTCTATCAGCGAGTTGAAGAATTGCGTCTTTGAAGTCCATAATTTATGATATTTAGAGAATTACTTGTTTTCGAGTTCCTCGATGCGTTTCATCAGCATCTTAATAGTGTCGTCCTTAGTACGGATAGTATCTTGTAGGAGAGTGATAGTGTCAAGCATAGCATTGATGCGTTCAGTTTCTTTTGAGCCAGTAACAATCATATCACCGACATCTCTTAAAAACCAATCGGCAGAGATGTCCGGAAATGCAATTAACGTATTTCTGATTACTTTTGACGAAGGCTCTGTCCCCTTCTGGAACATAGAACCAATTACTGACTGTGTTACACCTATTTTAATAGCAAATTGCCTGTCAGACAGTTTGTAGGTAGAGATAATTTCTCTGATTTTTCCGTTAAGTGTAGTCATTTCTTGAGCGTATAAAAGTTAATAATAGTTAATGACGCCCAAAATAATCGCATATACGTTTGCATATTAACGTAAATACGTTTAACTTTGCATCATCTAAATTCAACATTGCAAATGTACGAAATTTAGTTGATAAAATGAACGTAATCTCATTATAAAATTAACCTACTATGGCAAAGAAAATTTCTTACCGTTATGAGGCAATCGACGACAAGTCATTCACCAGCCTCGCCACCAGCATTATCGAATGCGGTGCAGTTCTTACAATCAACCCAACTGACAAGAGCATCATCGCTCAGATTGACGAAGCTCAATATGGCTCCGACAACGACCCAATCCGTGCAATCGGCACTATCATCGACGACAACGCACTCAACTTCCACATTGCTCCTGTTGAAATCGTGGACTTCGCCGAGCAAGTTGAATCCCTCAAGAAAGACTTGGAGCAAGTTAAGAAAGACAAGGACTATTACGTTAACGGCTACTTCAAGGAGATGGACCGAATAACCGGCATCAAGAAGCAAATCGAAAGCATCGGTGTTCTTCTTGACCTTATCCAAAAGTCCTAACTCCCAAGTCAGACACCACTACGGCGCTCAAGAGTGAGCTTAGCCCAGGGGCAAGAGAGCCCCGACCCCGAAAAGGGGAATTTGGGAGTGTAGATAATCTCAACTGGATAGAGGCTTGCTAACGAAAGCGAGTGGTTGCAGGTTCGAGTCCTGCCGCTCCCACGACCAAAGAAGAGTACCTTGACGTATTGAAGTTCCGCTGATACCGCCCGGAGGTGAGAACACCGGAAAGTCAGCGATGAGCGATAGCAACTAAAGATGCAGCGAGTAGGGCCGCCAAAACCCGAAAGCACATTGAAACGGAGTTGTGTCGCGATAGGTTATATCTCGCATACCTATGCCAATCAAAGATGCGAGCGAGAAAGCCCACTCGTGGCAAATGTGGCTGTGTGATAACAATTAGAACCTGCCGAGGTATGCTACTATGGTTTGAAAGCGAAACGGCAGGCACATCATATTCTCAGTGGTGTAGTTCAATGGTAGAACACCGCATGGTTAATGCGTAAATGTCTGGTTCGAGTCCGACCACCACCCCTACGAACATTAAAAGTAATGACAATGGAAATCAAACAAAGTATTGTTGACTACTTCAAGTCAAAGTTTCCTTCCGTTGAGATGAAGGAAATATGGAGGGCTGAAGGTAAGGTTGCAGATGAACTCCGCAAGATGAATGTCGGCGACATTATTCTTTTCGATGTAGAGAACTACAATTACCCGACAATACGTTCAGCCCCCGGCACCCTTATGGTGAAAGAGAGAATGAAAGAGGGTCGAGAGTGGAAAACGAGAGTTGACTATGATAATCAGGCTATTGCCGTATTAAGATGTAAGTGATATGGGAAGATGCCTCATTACCTCCGTCAATCCCTCCGAGATACTGCTTGAGAACATTCTTCGTGTGATGTCAACACAGACATTCTGCAAGGACACCGCAGCGAAAATCGTTGGTGGGAACAAACGACTTCAAGACTTGATAGCCGCTGGCGAGATAACGGCAGAGAAGCCAACCAACTCGCAAAACGGAAAATGGTTTTGCAACGCCGCCCAAGTGCTGCGGCATTGTCGAAATGCACGAAGTAAAAAATAACTCATAAAAAATACAGATATGACACTGACAAAGAAAATCATCGTTTGGGCAATTATAACGATAGTTGCCTGCCCTGGCATCATAATGGTTTGCAACTGCAACGAAGATGTCGTTTACATCAATTATATTGGTTTAGCCTACTTGTGGCTTGCAGTCAAGGCTTGCAAACGCCTGATGCCACAATGGATGAAAGACTATATCAACAGTGAGTGTGAACTCGATGATGAATTTGATGATGAGTGATTCCATAAAATCATATATGCCCGAGAGGGTTTGTTAACCACATTTTTTCCATACGATACCTACGAGTGCCCGTGAGGGTCGAGGCATCATCTAAAATCAACCCCGACAGCCGGGCGGGTAAACTCGGCTAACTGGAGGCGAAACGGCTACGGAAATGCCTCGTAGCAGTAATTGCAACACCGTGCATCTACACGGTCGCTCTTCAAATCTGGGAACAGGTTGCAGCATCATAGCTGCCGCCTCCGCTATCATCAACAACACATCATCAATATGGAAAAGCCCAAATTCACCAAACAGGTAAGCGGAGGCACTCGCCTCTACTACCTTGATGTTCACACCGACCGCAAAGGTGGGTCTTACATCACCATAAGCGAGATACCAACAGAAAAAAACCCGGCAAGGAAAGAACGACAGCGAGTGTTCATTCACAGAGAGGATTTTGACAAGTTCGCCAATGCTTTTGCCGAAGTAGCTAACTACGTCAAGAACTCCGAGCGATGAAACGGCTTATATACGTCAAAACAGCCAATGGGTTAATATTCATCAACCTTAGCGTCTATGACGCTGTAACACCTCAACAAAATGGCAAAAATAGTAGAGTTCAAGCAGTTCCTCATCATTGAGTGTACTGCAAGAGAGTTACGCAATGCCACCGGCACCTCAATTGTTAAGTGCGACTGGTGTGATGACATTGCGTTGGCAAATAACTACAAGGGTTATTACATTGCAGTGCTCAATCAATGGTTCTGCAAAAAATGCTTCGAAAACTGGAAAGAGAGAGCTGAGTATTACATCGAAGATGCAGATATTGAAAGGCGAAACTTCGAGTTCTACGCACCTTTGCTTGGCATAAATGTCAGTAAATGTTAAGGTGTAAAAATGGTGAAGTTTCTGTTTCTGTAACTCGCTAAAAATCACTAACTTTACTGTATATCAGAAACAAAGTCAAACAGTTAACAACCACAAAGATGAAAACAGTAAAAGACCTCAACGAACTCATTCCGACCATCATTGATATGGTATTCGATGCTCCCGAAATCGGTTCATCATACTGGGAACAAGATGAAGATGGTTACGGATGCAGATGCGACGAACCAGAACATAACTGCATCTGCTATGAAAAAGATGGCTGGTACATTGAAGTTTCTTACGATGTATGCGGCGAGTGGTCTTATGACCCTGGCGACTATTGGACACCACCGAGCTCAGACCTTAGACGCTCTTGGGGAGAAGTGACCGAAATAATTGCTTGGTACACCGACGAGAAAACTGGAGAAGAGTATGAGTTTACCGGTGATGAACTCGCCGAAATGGAGAGCCGTATCAACAAAGAATTAGAAGATTTTTAACGTCAAACAATAAGTTACAATTATGGAGGAAAAAGAAACATTTATGAGCGTGGAAATCGGTGCAATTTCCACAGCCGTGTCCGCCTTCCAAGGCGAGATTGAGCAACCTGCTCTCAATCGTGAAAACCCCTATTTTAAGAGCCGCTATGTTGACCTCAGCGGAGTGCTTAAGTCAGTGCAGAAACTGCTGGCTAAGAATGGTCTCGCTGTAATGCAAATCATCAGTGGTAACGACATTATCACACTTCTCACTCACAAGTCCGGTCAATGGTTCAAGAGTGTGTGTCCTATCGGCAACTACAAATCGCAACAAGACCGAGGTAGTGCAATCACATACACAAAGCGATATGCTCTGTGTGCTATACTCGGCATTGCCGCCGACACTGACGACGATGGAAACGCTGCCACCGATGCCGATAAGAAACGCAATGTAAATGCCAATGCACAACAAGCAGCGTTCTTCAGCGGTGCACAATTGAAAGAGGCACTAAGCGAACTGAATGATTGTCAGACCAACGACGACATTCAGAAACTCTGGAGCAAGTGGGTGAACACCGCACCAGCTATGTGTAACAAAGGCACTGACTTCTATCAGGCAGTAGCCGACAAATCTAAAGCAATCAACGCACAATGATTCAACTACGACAATCTGCTGTGGCATTCAACGAGGAGTGCCACAGCTATTACCTCGGCGATAAAAGGCTTGTAGGTATAACCGGACTTATCCACCAAGTGCTTAAACTTGGCGAGTATGGAGACGCTTCCGACTTCGTGAAGCAAGTAGCAATTCCGAGAGCTGCTCAATACGGCTCAGCCGTTCATAAGGCGATTGAGACCTACGATGAACTCGGAGTAAAACAAACGACATTCCCCAATACATTCGGCGATGAGCCGTGGGACGTAAGCCAAGAGCTTGAGTGTTACATCAAGCACCGCAACGGTTTCATACCTCTTGCCAACGAGTACACCGTAACCGACGGAGAGAAGTGGGCAAGCAACATTGACAATGTGTGGCTTCGAGAGAGTACCAATGGCGTGTGGCTTGTAGATACAAAGACCAACAACCTCAACTACTATCCGCTCGACGGCTACGGACAATCAGGATACTTTGCCGACCACGCAGACGCACTGAAAGAATACCTGTCCTGGCAGTTAAGCGTATATGCCGAATTGTTCGAGGCACAGAACCCCGGCATCAAGGTAGAGGGTCTTGCGTCTAACTGGCTACGCCGTGGTGATGCCGCATTTTGGGTGATTGAGCGAAAATCAAGTGAAAAAGTCAAGGAACTGCTCAACACAGTATGGAGCCTTGATGATGAAGGAGTGATACACTATAACCACCCAAACCCATCGCTGATTGTCCCAATGCTCTCAATGCCTGCCGTACCTGTCGCACAAGCGACATCGCTTCAAGTAGTAAGTGATATGGTGATAGAACTCATCACCGAGAACCTACGACGTGCAGCCGAAGCAGAGGCTAACCTTAAGAAACTGAAAGAGGAGTTAAGAACAGCAATGGAGAAGCACGGAGTCAAGTCGTGGAAAACGCAGACCTTCTCCAGCGTTATAGCAGTTGACAGCGAACGAGAGACATTCGACACCAAACGCTTCAAAGCTGAGCACCCCGACCTCTATGAGCAATATGTGGTCAAGAAAGCAACCAAAGGAAGTTTTACTCTTAAACTGATATAAAATGATTAAGTTAACAGCAACGGCGCCGATATACAGCATTTCCCCTGTTATCGATATACCGTCTAAGAATGGTGGTAATCCATTCCAAAAAAGGGAATTAATTCTCGATGACACTTGGCTCGATCGAGACAACCAACCACACCAAAGCCTCGTTGTTATCGAAGCAACTGGCGAGAAGATGGACCTGCTTAACCAATTCGCTCCAGGAATGAGAGTGACCGTTGAAGCAATAGTAAGTGGCAGAGAAGCCAACGGCAGAGTATTCAATACTATTCGACTTCTCGGCATCACTTTGCCAGCACAGCAGACTTATGCCGCACCGACGATGCCACAGCAACAGCCTGCGTATCCTCAACAGCCGGCACCTGCTTATCAGCAACCAGCCTATCAACAGCCTGCATATCCTAACGCTGCTCCTTATCCACAGCAAAGTTATGCGCCATATCCGCAAGCACAGCCTCAACAACAAACACAACCGCAACAAAAGCAAGGTGGCGGCTTGCCATTCTAAACTATGGCTGATGCGATATTGACCAAACGAGACGGAGTAGTGAAAATGGATAAGTCTTTCGAGTATCTATGCTCGCTACTCCGTAACGGGGTCTATACTGTCAAGATAACCAGAAAGGTAGAGCCTCGCACAATACCGCAGAACTCGCTGATGTGGATGTGGTATAAATGTATGGAGGAACACACCGGCACACCGAAAGACGACTTCCACGACTACTACAAAGCGAAGTTCCTTAGCCGTCAAGTCGTAATCGGCAATCGATGGGTAACCGTTGTTGGCAGTACAACAGACCTCAACACGTTGCAGATGACCAACTACCTCAACAAGGTGCAAGCAGATGCAGCTACTGAGTTCGGCATCAATTTGCCATTGCCGGCAGATAGACACTATCAGGCTTTTGTCGATGAGTACAAAGTTCGATAACCCTAATATAAAAGTTATGAAAATCAGAAAAGCAAAATTGGCAAAAGGTGGCACAGTAGAAGCCACCTTTATTGATGATGACGGCAACGAAATCGCCTTCAAAGGCAAGAACGTCGCTCACAACGACCTTCGCACACGATTGAGTGCACTCGTGCCGTACTTCGCTGACCTCACAGAGCAGAAGGAGGCAGAGAGCATTGACTGGCTCAACCTCGACAGCGAAGAGAATAGTAAGTTGCTGTATAAACTCGAAGTTAGAGGAGTTACCATTGGCGGTGATGACACGATGCCTATAGCCGTCATGAGCGGATGCCGAACACTGATGACATCGAAGGTTCTCAACCTCAACACTCCTGCAACAGACCTCAATGCCGACGACAGCGGTTGGATACACGCAGATGATTTCCGCGATGCCATCGATGCCTTCTTCTACGAGGTTGAGTTGTATATCCGAGACCGCAAGTGGGCTGTAAAGCAAAGCGAACTTAACTTCGATATAGAGTGTGAAGACCCATTCATAGAACCGACACCAACTGAAGAAGTTGAACCGTTTACCATTCCTGCTTGATGAAGCCAATATATATCACCGAAACGCCAGGCACCTTCAGGCTGTCCTTTGAGTACAACCCAAACCTTATTGACACAATTAAGCGAGTGCCCTGCAAGCCTCGTTGGGATGCGTCAGAGAAAGAGTGGGTAATCACAAAGGACAGCCCTCTATATCCGCCTGAGCGAGATGCTCGGTGGTATGTAGAAGCCTTTGCGCAGTGGGCTGTCAATAGACGATATTGTACGCACATCGCCAAGCGTAGCGAGAGCCAAGATGTAACATACGAGATACCGCCGATGAGAGAGTTTCAAGGTGAGCATTATATGTTACTCAACCCATACCAATATCAGCTTGAAGGTGTGAGATACGCTCTCGACAACAAGCGATGTATCTTCGGCGACCAGCCAGGTCTTGGCAAGACATTGCAAGCCATTTGTGCTGTCATCAAGGCTCACAAAGAAGCACAGACTTACGGCGAAACATTCCCGACACTCGTTATTTGCCCAGCTGCCTTAAAAGTCAACTGGAAGCGAGAGTTTAAGAAGTTCGCCGGTATCGACGCAGTAATCCTTGACGACAGCAATAAACAGAATTGGCATCGCTTTTGGGAGCTTAAAAAACCAGATGGAGAGGCAATATCAAACGTGTTCATCACCAACTACGAATCGCTTAAAAAGTTCTTCGTATTGAGAGTTAAGAACACCACAAGATTTACCCTCAACTCAATCGAGTTCGATGAACGTATCAATATCTTCAAAAGCGTCATTATCGACGAAAGCCACAAATGCAAATCAAGCAAGACACAGCAAAGTAAATTCGTTGAAGGCATCTGCCGAGGGAAGAAGTGGATATTTGAGTTGACCGGCACTCCAGTAGTCAACAACAATACCGACCTCATTCAGCAACTGAAGATACTGGGCAGACTTGATGACTTCGGCGGATATAAGCAGTTTGTCGGAAGGTTCTGCGATGGACCCAAGCAGTCGAGCAATATGAAAGAACTTAACTACAGATTATGGATGTGCTGCTTCTTCCGTAGAGAGAAGCAGAAAGTTCTTACCCAGTTGCCCGACAAGATGCGTCAATACATCACTTGCGAAATTACGAACCGCAAGGAGTACACCGATGCTGAGAATAACTTCCTTACATATCTTCGTCAGTACAAGCACGCCGACGATGAACGCATTGCAAGAGCGATGCGTGGCGAAGTGATGGTAAGAATGGGCATCTTAAAAGAGATAGCAGCACGAGGAAAGGTGAAGGCAGTTGCCGAGTTTATTCACGATGTGATAGACGGAGGCGAGAAGCTGATAATGTTTGCCTACCTCAAGGAAGTTGTCAAGGCACTCAAAGACGAGTTTCCAGATGCTGTTACCGTAACAGGTAGCGACAATGTAGCACAGAAGCAGAATGCCGTTGACCGCTTTCAGAACGACCCCGACTGCAAGCTCATAATCCTCAACTACAAGAGTGGTGGCACCGGTCTTACGTTGACTGCTTCAAGTCGTGTAGGCTTCATCGAGTTCCCCTGGACTTATTCCGACTGCGAGCAAGCAGAGGACCGAGCACACCGCAACGGACAAAAGAACGCAGTGAACTGCTACTACTTCCTCGGCGATAAGACTATAGACGAGTATATGTATAAAGTGATACAGACAAAGAAGGACATCGCCAACGAAGTAACCGGCACTACCACACAGATAGACGAGGACATCGTTAACAATGTTATGAACCTATTCAGCGACCGAATATGACAGAACAAGAAATCATAGACCTTGAGCTCACCTACACGGAGAGTAAGATACAGCACATTTGCGTGTGCTGGTTTCGCAAGACTTTTGCCGATGTTGGTGATTTATTGTTCGCCGTACCAAATGGTGGCTGGCGAGGACCAAAGGCTGCCATTACTTGCAAGTATGAAGGGCAAGTTAATGGTGTGGCAGACTTGATACTACTCTACCCGGCTGGAGGCAAATCATCTCTCTGCATCGAGATGAAAGTGCCGAAGCGTAAAGGGAGCCAGGCTGGCAAGCAATCTAAGTTTCAAGTGGCGTGGCAGAGCCTCGTCGAGCGAAACGGAAGCACATACGTTGTCTGCCATGGGCTGATGGAGTTCATTGATGCAGTTTGTAGATATATTAGAGTAAATCCTCAACCATACAAGGAGAAGGCTCTAAACCTATACCCAACATATCGATGACTTACATAGACCTAATAAACAGTTTTTGGAAGAAGCATAATCTGAAGCACTTTGACGAGTATGAGATTACGTTCTACTTCTTCTTGTTGAATGAGTGCAATGCTCGCCAGTGGCTCAACCCATTTGAACTCAAAACGAGTTATATCGAGGAGAGTTTAAAGTTAGGAAGGAAAGCCATTGCGAACATAAGATTAAGGCTCGCCAAAAGAGGTCTAATAAGTAGTTTGGAGGGCAAGGCAAAGAGACCTACAGTTTACTTCATCAGAGAGCAAAATTTCACAAATTCCAACTATAAAAAGAAGGATTTTAATGTGCGGCAAAATAAGTCTAATGTTTCTCTAATGTTTCCCACGGAAACATTAGATGTTAATGTTTCTCACGGAAACATTAGAAATTTAACTGAAACGCCAAAAGATGCTCAAAGTGCTGAAAGTAAAGAAGATGCAAAACCTAATGTTTCTCTAATGTTTCCCACGGAAACTTTAGAGCCTAATGTTTCCCACAGAAACATTAGGGAAACATTAGACCAAAATACACCTTATATAGATATTAAGACTATTAAGACTATAGATAGACAGTATCAAAGAGGTGCGAAAAAAATTGAGTCTGAAAATCTTTTTCCCGATGAAAAACCTGAGCGAAAACAGAAGGCAAAACCGCCCGAACCTGCAACGCCAACTCTTGAAGAAGTCCGCAGTTACTTTCTCACTAAAAGAGCCGATGAAAGATTGCAGAATTGGGAGGTTGAAGCTGAGAAGTTTTTCTATCACTACGACGCCTTAGGTTGGCGAAATGGTGTAGGCACTCGGATAGCCCATTGGGATAGTATGGCGAATAAATGGATTATTAATCAAGAACAGAATGAACAAAAACAACGAACCACGATTAATCAACGAGGCGATTGTCCGTCAGGCCTTCGAGCCAAATTGCCTCCTAAGCCCGGTTGTGGACTTATCGAACCCGACGACGATTGTTAAGCTCAAGAGAGCATTCGTCAATTGCGCAAGAGAAATCTGTCCGCAATGGCAAATACGAGACGACCAGAAGGAAGTCATCAATGACATCTTCAACTGGTGTATCGTTGCCGATGGCAAGTATAACCCGAACAAAGGTCTATGGCTCTACGGAAATATCGGCACTGGCAAAAGCACGATGATTAAAATCATTCGAGAGTTCTGTAGATATGTCAGACCAAAATACTACAGCGAAGAGCATCGGATAAATCTGCCTTACACATTCCGCATCTCAAATGCCATTGAGGTATGCGGATATTTCAACAAAGAGGGATATGCCGGTATTGACACCTTCATCGATGTTCAAAACCAGGCATTCGACGAAATAGGCAGTGAAAGCGTACCGACCGGTTACTACGGAACAGCCGAGAACGTGTTCCAATACGTTCTTCAGCGTCGATATGACAAAGGCTTCGGAAGGTTCCAAACTACGCACGTCACTTCCAACCTAACGCCTAAAGACCCATACACCGGACAGAACCAAATCATCGACCGATATGGTGAACGTATATGGGACAGATGTCGAGAGATGTTTAACTTCGTACCGATGATGGGAGCGACATGGCGCAGAAGATAAAGCTCGTAGTCTATTGGAACACAAGAGACGAAGAAGCAATCAAGAAGATACGGCTGCGTTTCGGAATGCCGACCTACACAACCATCAATGGTTGGACTCCAGCCGAGATACTTGAAGAAGATATGCCATTGCTTGAGGAGACTGCTCGACGAGGCTTTATCTCCATTATGCGGCACCTAAAATGGTGTAAAAATGGTGGCACATATTCTTTCATATCTCGCTAAAAATCACTAACTTTACTGTAAATCAATAAAAAAGATTTTATAAGTCAAACCGTTAAAGTTTCAATTTATGGACTATCAAATTCTACCAGTGGACTTGGTGAGGACATCACCGATGAACCCACGCAAGACAATCGACGAGGCGGCTATTGCCGAACTTGCCGAGAACATCAAGGCGCAAGGATTGATACAGCCAATCACTGTTCGCCCTGTAGCCTTCGATGACCGAGTTGAAAACGGAGTTGTTGTTACTACTCCAAAGTTATATGAGATTGTTTGTGGAGAACGCCGTTACCGTGCATTCTCCAAACTCAACGAGAGCAATCCCGACGGCTCATTCTCAAAGATACCTGCAATTATCCGAACGATGAACGATGCAGAAGCCTTTGATGCGATGATTACCGAGAACCTCCAGCGCCAAGATGTTGACCCAATCGAAGAAGCCTTTGCTTTCGGTCAGCTCATAAAGAATGGCAAAACAGCCGAGGAGATTGCAATTCGCTTTGGCAAGAGCATCCGCTTCGTACAAGACAGAGTGAAACTCAACTCACTCATTCCTGAACTGATGGTTGCTGTCAGAGATGACAAGATGAGCATTTCAGCAGCAATGATTATCTCCAAACTGGAAGATAAGGACCAACAACAGTTCTACAAGACATACACCCAGCATTATGAAGGCTTCACAAAGAACAAAGCTGAACAGTTTGTATCTTCATTGTTTATGGACCTTGAAAAAGCTGCGTGGAATACTGAAGATGCTAAAGAAGAGTTCACCGGCGGTTGTGACTGCAAATGTTCTGAGTGCAAATTCAACACAAAGAACCACGGCTGCCTGTTCTACGAAATGAACAGCGATGATGATGGCAACTGCACCAACCGAGAGAAGTTTGCATCAAAGACTCTTGCCTACATCGAACAACTTCTTAAAAGGCGTTATTCCGAGTTCGTAAAGAAAGACGCGCCTCTCGAAAAGGGCAAGACTGTGATTGCCAATTACCAGCCAGGTAATTATACACCAACCGAGGTGAAGATTTTATACGATAAAATTAAAAGCCTAATCGAATCCATGGGCTTAGAGGTTGTTGACCCATACAAATGCTTCAATGGTCGTTGTTCATACGACGATGATAGACTTCAGCAAAAGATTGACGATGGAGAAGTATATCACTATCTCACAATCTTTGACTATTCAGGTGTAAGAATAGAAGACCATTATGGCTATGTGAACAAGAACGACCTTTCTATCAACTGCGATGCCAACGGATTGCCGTTGAAAGTTAAGAATATCATCGGAACGATAGAGCAAAATGAAAAGACGTTTGATAGTGCTTGCATAGTTGCCGGAGCCAAAGCGATAAACGAGTATAAAACCAAGATTGACGGCAAAACGCCAGTTGAGGGCTTTGAGTTAGAGATGCTTCTTGCTCTGCTTCTAAAGTCAAACTGGGAACTTGGCAATAAACTGAATGTTACCGGCATCAATGATGACGAGAAGATTGTCAAATATGTCCAGCAGCACAAAGACTCTATGGCTCTGATTATACGCTCATACATTTGTAACCGTCTGTCAGAGACGCAGAGCCTCCACCTGTTGCGCAACTACCTTGATCAGTTCGGCAATCAATGGCTGCCCGAAGAGTACAACAAAGCCATCGAGGGAGTGAAGAAGAAGCACGAAAAGTCGAAGGCAAGAGCTGTCACCGAACTTGCCAAACTCGGCTACGACATTAACGGAAAGAAACTCAAAACCGATGACAAGCCAAAAGACTACATTGCACAACACGCCAAGATGAAAGAGAAACACCCTGACTCTGTTATCTTCTTCCGTGTTGGTGACTTCTACGAGACCTTTGGCGAAGATGCAAAGACTGTATCCGAAATGCTCGGCATCACACTAACGAAAAGGAAAGCCCCCAAAGGCGCAGAAACTGCACTCTGTGGCTTTCCTCACCACGCACTGGATACTTATCTACCAAAACTCATTAAAGGCGGTGTAAGGGTCGCTATTTGCGAAGATAAGTAATGAGCAAATCTAAATTTTGGACGAGAGCGCAAGTCGAAAGGCTTCGCGCTCTCTATCATTTGCATACCAACAGAGAGATTGGCGAGTTGATGGGCATAACAACAGCTGCCGTATCACTGATGGCTTTCAAGTTGCGACTAAAGAAGGTGCAAGGCAAAGGTGTTAAGGTGCCGATTACAACTGAGCAGATTGAGTGGCTTCGTGCCAACTATGCCAATACTACCAATGCAGAGATAATGGAACACCTCGGCATCAAAAATTCAACGCTTCACCGATTAGCCAGAGCTTACCGATTGACCAAGAGCAAAGAGTTTATGGACCGATGGCAAAAAGAGATTACTCGACGTGCCCGTGCCACCAATGAGCGAAACAACTGGCCGCCGAAAGGTTACATTATACCAAAGAGCCGTGAATATTGCTTCAAAAAAGGTGTTACCCCTCTTATGCTCCTCGGTCCTGAAAGGAATGCAGAGCGAATACGTAAGAGCAGTGAAACTCGCAAAGCAACCATCGCATCAGAGCGCCGTAGAATACTATTCGGTCTTGAGCAACGCACGAAGTTAAAACTGAATGGTAGTTTTCGACCGAAAGCAAATGTTCGCTATCAAATGCGCAAACTTGGTTATCTTGTCGATCGTGGCGGCAATACGGCAACCATTACTCCTCTAACCCGACGCTCCGAGCATTATGAGAGAAGATGCAAAGAAGTCGGCATCCGTATAATTTATTTCGATGAAAATTATGAGAACTAACAAACCCCCTCCCTAACTAATTTGAGACGGCTATGAGCCTTAAAACAAAGTCATTCACCAACCTAATCAATTACCAATGGCAATACCTCTGAGAAAGTTTGCAAAGCGATGCGAAGAGGTTGCGATAGCCAATGATAATATTACTGCGTTATCTTCTTCTACTGTCAGCCTCTACGAGATTTCGCGCCAGTGGCGTAAACTTGCAGATGCTACTTCGTTCATCAGCAACGCGCCATGGAGCGAGAAGGAAGAAGGAGCTGCTGAAGTGATAATAGCAGCATTGACATATCTTCAGCGCATCGGTTGCAAAGACATTGAAAAGTGTCTTAAAGACACGCTTGAGCGACAAAGCCGTAAGTTGTAGGTTTCAGAAATGACTATTTAGTGATGATGTTTAATGTGATGATGTTTAATAGTACAATGACTGAAATAACAAACTTAGCAATCTCCCTGTTGGATTTCAACAAGGGACAGCTCGTTGGTCTCCCGAAGAATCCCCGGTTCTTTCGGGATTACCGATATGAAGCGATGAAAAAGAGTATTCAAGACTCACCCGAGATGCTTGAATTAAGGGAACTGATAGTGTTCCCGATGAACGACCGATACATCGTGGTGTGCGGCAACCTGCGTCTGCGTGCCTGTAAGGAACTTGGCTATACCGAACTCCCTTGCAAGGTACTTGACGCCTCAACCGATGTCAAGAAACTGCGAGAGTATGCCACTAAGGACAATGTGAATTTCGGCGAGAATGACCTCGACGTGATGAGCAATGAATGGGATAAGACGGAATTATCAGAATGGGGTGTCGAGTTCGAGCCTGAGAAAACCAAAGACGAGTTTAAGGAGCGTTTTGACAGCCTCAACGATGATACCGCCGTTTATCCACTGATACCCAAATACGATGAGAAGCACGAGCTTTTCATCATTGAGTCTGCCAACGAGGTTGACAGCAACTGGCTGCGTGAACGTCTTGGAATGCAACGTATGCGTTCCTACAAGACAGGCAAGGTTAGCAAGAGCAATGTAATCGACATCAAGGATGTCCGTATCGCACTGGAGGGCGAGAAGAAATGAGCCTTCCGATAGTGATACCTTCACATAAGCGGCACGACAAAGTGTTCGCCAAGAAACTTGTTCTTAATCCGATTATATGCGTCGCTGAGAGCCAAGCTGACTTGTATCGTCAGTTTAATCCAGAGTGCGAGATAGTAACTCACCCAGATGACGTGATAGGTCTTATACCTAAACGGAATTGGATGGCGAAGCACTTCGGTGAATTGTTCATGATTGACGATGACGTTCACGCAGTTAAGAACCTCGTTGTTGAGAAAGGCGAGCCCGGTGTTATCCGTGACCCCGAAAAGGTTACTGAAATCATCAACTCGCTGTATGAGCTTGCTTGTATGCTCGATGTGCATCTGTTCGGCTTCACCTCACGCATAAGCCCTGTAATGTATGACGAGAGCGGTTTCTATTCACTCTCCAAGATGATAACCGGCTGTTCATACGGAGTGCGTTACAATAAGAACGTGTGGTGGAACGAGGAGATTAAACTCAAGGAAGATTTTTGGATTTCCTGCTATATGAAGTACAAAGAGCGACGCATCCTCACCGACCTCCGCTATAACTTCTCCCAAAAGAGTACGTTTGTAAATGCCGGTGGTTTGGCAGCCTTCCGCAACCAGGAAGAGGAACGCAGAAGCATCTTGTTCATCAAGAAGAATTTCGGCGACTCAATCCAACTGAAAGGAGCCACAAACAACGGCAAGGACAAGACAAAGCAGATGGTTGAGTACAACATATCCTGTAAGTTTCGCTTCTGAAAATGGTGCTAAAATGGTGTTCAATCTGATTGCATAAATCGCTATTTTTCACTAATTTTACAGATGTAAACCAAACAAAATCAAATAGTTATGGTAATACGAACAGTGCAAGGATATGACTTTTTTGAATGCAGTTCTGCTATGCAGAAAGCCATCAGGCGTGCTGATGCCGTAGTTGCCGGCTACTTTGCCCTCGAACTATGGCACAGCGGTTATCGCGACTATGTGTGGAAGCGGTTGTTTACAATCTCTGCCGAGGACTGCTACGGCATCATCACCAAAGAGATAGAAGCATTATGGCAAGGGCACGAGCTAGTCAACATAAATAAGAGCGAACCGAAAGGACGCATCTTCGTCAGCAAGGCAGTGCTTCTACTCTGCGAGTGTCGTAAGAGCAGAGATGCAGATCATCTGCAAAACCTTATCTACGACCGCAACGACGTTGATGTTGAGACGTGGATAAACGATGTGAGAGCTCGACCT
Source organism: Lepagella sp. (assembly GCA_051872035.1). Lineage (GTDB taxonomy): Bacteria > Bacteroidota > Bacteroidia > Bacteroidales > Muribaculaceae > Lepagella. Next base: position 2,288 of record JBJEDL010000035.1, on the reverse strand, counting down.
ATTCCAATTCCACCATACACCTTTGACGTGCATACACGGAAAGGGAAAAAGCAAGGGAGAACCAAAGAGGAGTTTTTCCGAGAAGAGTACGAGGCGTTGGTGCCACGAGAACCAGGGTTATTTGATGACCTCGTACCTCAATCCAAAAGTTTGTTTGACGGCAACGAATAAGCCGTCGCTAAAAGAATGTAAAATGAATTTACCACCCATTGACCCTGCTATTTTGGCTCAGTTCAATACCAAGCCCGAAGACCGACTCGAAACAGTTGACTTCGGGCTTCGTATTCCGACCAAGCAGAAGCAGAAACCATTGACATCCGACGAGTGCATTAAATTGTTCGGAGCAAGAGAGGCAGTGCTGATGAACTTCGTACCGCAGATGCTCACTGCACTTGCATTTGAACAGGCAGAAGGCTTCATCAACTACTGTCGAGACCACCGGCTAAGTGAGTACAAGAAGCACAACCGAGAGATGCGAAAATGCATCGATGAATACAACTTCGAGCTCCGCAAGAGTTACGGCAGAGCATATTCTGCCTACGAAGCATATTACCAGCGCCTGCACGACAAGGTAGAAGTTGACCTGTTCAAGATATGGTGCACATTCACCAACGAAGCAGCACGTCAATTCCTGCGTTACGAACACAAAGACATTCCTGCAAGGCTTGCACTCGTTAAGATGCTGCTCACATTTGTTGAGGAGTTTGATTGCCAAATGGACAAACTAATCGAGAGTAAAACGAAGTTGCCTTGTGAGCGTAAGCGAGATCCATACCCATATCTTGTCAGCGTGTTGTGCCTTGACCTTGTAGAGAGGTTCAACTGCAAGATGAACATTACTGAGCAGATGACATTATGCGTGCGTGTCCTGGCGAATAAGACACAAATCGTTGTCGATGAAATTATGCGTGATGAAGATGCCGAGGAAGCCGCACTAAATGCCAAACGTCAGTAAATGTTAAGGTGATAAAATGGTGGCTTAAAAATTTGTGTAACTTGCTAAAAATGACTAACTTACAGTATAATTAAAATATAAGTTAATCATTTAAGTTTAAGCGAATATGGCAACAATCGACATCATCAAAAAAGCCCTTTCAATCCTTAATAGCCACGATTTCTACTATATGATGGTTGACTACGGATATGAGAAAGCAGAGAGAAGTGCTAAAGCATCGATGAAATACTTCGTAGAAGTGACGAATACGCTTCCGAGTGACCTTCGAGAAATGATGCGAAACCTTTGGATTGCAGCTTATGAGTATTGTGCTTGCAGCCGCCCATTTTGGACTTCACCCGACATCGAAGAGAAGAAAGCTGTATATGAGAACCTCAAGAACCAAGTTAACGCCCTCGTGGCATAATTCTACTAATATGGGATACAGAATACACGTTGCTACGACCTATCAGGTCAAATACGAATTTGGAGACTTCAGCAACAAGTCAGAGTTCATCAACAGACTCATCGCAGAGAACTGCCCATTTGCGAGCTTCAACGATGACGATCCTACGTTCGCCATGAGCATCGAGGCGCCAAGAGCAGAACTGGCGATGCTTGCCGGCAAGATAGCCAAAGAGCGAGAGAAGTATGAACCAATCTTCGAGAAAGAATTAAATGATACCGTTGATAACGTAATCTTTGCAATCAGCAGTTGGATTGCCTACTCTGACCAGCGAAACGATTTCGTTGTACTTCAATGGTTTTAAGTCAAACATTTAAATAAACGATTATGAAAGTAAAAGAACTTATCCAAGAACTGAAGAAGTTCCCACCGGAGGCGGAAGTGCGCTATGGTGTGAAAACGAGCAAGGGATTGCTTTTGAGAACCGTCAACAAAGTAGAGAACAATCGCGCATGGGTCGTGATGAAATCTGATGAGCAATGATGACAGTAATCGAAAAGCAGTATATGGAGGCTGTCATCAACATCAGCCGCCAAATGAAAGACAAGACTCCAAACTGGGAGCAGCGTCGATATGAGATAGCAAAGGACATTCTCGCAACGATGTTCTTTCAGCCAGAGAACCATTCGTTAACTGTCGAGGCAGATGTTGATTTTGCTGTTGAAGTAGCCGACATCTTAATCGAAAAATTAAAGAAAGGAGAATAGTTATGTACACTTATATTTGGGTTGAAGGCTTTGACAACTTGTATGAGTTTTGTAAAAAGCGGTTCAATAGCACACCGTATATGTGTGAGTGCACCGGGCACTGCGGAGGTGCGAGAATACACAATATCTACAAGGAAGATAAAGATGGACATTGGCACGAAATGTACTTCATCTATATGGA
>JBJEDL010000034.1:0-30848 GCA_051872035.1 Lepagella sp. | reverse complement strand
TCATAATTAACATTTTGTTAACATTATTCTATAAAAAAGTTAAAATGACAACAAAATTATCAATGTATACCGGTAAATTTAGTTACCTTTGTCCGGATCTTTTTGGCATATTTCGAAAGTCGCATCGGTTGCAATGCCCGCATTGCGCCCTCTTTGACTTTCAAAATCTGCTCAAAAATATCCGCCCCTACGACCCCAAAAATTTTAAGGAACGCGCTCTAATCATCCCCAACACTCACCCTATTTATGTTTGATGATATAACTGCTTATCTCTCTTCAAGTAAGTCTGATAATTTCTTCCTCCTCGCCGGACCCTGTGTTATCGAGGGTGAGGAGATGGCTCTCGACATCGCCCGGCGTATGGTCAAGATCACTTCCGATCTCGACATCCCCTATATCTTCAAGGGATCTTATCGTAAGGCTAATCGTAGCCGCCTCGATTCTTTTACCGGTATCGGCGACCGCAAGGCTCTCGAAGTGCTCCGAAAGGTTCGTGATACTTTCCATATCCCGGTCGTAACCGATATCCATAGCGCCGACGAGGCGGAGATGGCTGCCGATTATGTCGATGTGCTCCAGATTCCCGCTTTCCTTTGTCGCCAAACCGACCTCCTCATCGCTGCTGCTCGCACCGGTAAGATGGTGAATATCAAGAAGGGACAGTTCCTCGCTCCGGAGTCGATGACTTTTGCATGCGACAAGGTGACTCAGTCGGGCAATCCCCATGTAGCTGTCACCGAACGTGGCACTTTCTTCGGATATGGCGATCTCGTGGTTGATATGCGTGGCGTGCCTGTCATGAAGGAGATGTGTAAGTGCCCCGTTATCGTCGATGTCACACACTCCCTCCAGCAACCCAACAGCGCTTCGGGGGTCACCGGCGGCAAACCGCAACTCATCTCCACCATCGCCAAGGCTGCCATAGCCGCCGGCGCCGACGGACTATTTATGGAGACCCACCAAAACCCAGCCGTGGCAAAAAGCGATGGCGCAAATATGATCCCCCTCGATCACGTACAAACCCTCCTCGAAAATCTAACCCTCCTAAGAAAAGCCGTAAACAAAATGACTATCTAATAGAAGCTAAAGAGATTATAAGCCCCGTAAGCCCAATAGGCCTTATAAGCCCCATAAGCCCCATAGACTTTTAATTCCCTATCACCCCCTATTTGAATAAAATCCAACTCTAAGTAAAGCTAATTTAGATAGTTATATTCAATTAACAATCGTTAACACTCCCTGATAGCAAAAACTTGCACACATCTCCAAATGTGTGCAAGTCTTTTTTTGACTCTTTTTTTGACTCCAATTTGCGCTGAGCTCCCTTATAGCATGCTTTTCAGCATACTTTTTTGCTACGCTTTTGATATCGATTTTCAAATTATTCTCCGGATTATTTGCTTTTTATGCGATATTTTTTATAACTTTGAAGGTGACTAATCAAAAAGTCTTAAGAACTGTTAAAGCTAAAATGGAGAAAACATTAGTATTATTGAAGCCCTCTTGCATCGCTCGCAACCTTGTCGGCGAGGTGATCAGCCGTATCGAGCGTAAGGGACTTATCATTTGCGGTATGAAGATGATACAACTCGACATGGAGGTGGTGCGTGAGCATTATTCCCATCTTGTCGACAAGCCTTTCTTCCCCAAGTTGGCTGCTTCGATGATGTGTTCCCCCGTTATTGCTTTGTGCCTGAAGGGTGTTGATGTGGTCCGTGTTTTCAGAGAAATGACCGGCGTTACCAATGGCCGTAAAGCCGCTCCCGGTACGCTCCGCGGTGATTTCTGCATGAGTGGCTCGCTCAACATTATCCATGCCAGCGATTCTGTCGAAAATGCAGAAATCGAAATCAATCGGTTCTTCCGTCCCGAAGAGGTCTTCGATTATAACCCCGCTACCCTCGGATTTATCTACGAGAGCGACGAGATTTAATCCCCACTTCTTCCAATATTTTAATTTTAATGCCGTTATTTAATTGATGGCTAAATTTTAGTGTTGTAATGTTGAATTTAAAGAAACTTTTCCTGCCTCTGCTTGCCGCCACTATCGGCGTCTCTGCTATTCAGGCTCAAAATATCTCGGGTGGCGACCAGCACTCTCGTGCTCATAAGCAGCTCCTCGCTTCTCGTTCCAAATCCAACGACCAGATCAAACTCGTTGAGCAAAATACTTTCCTCGACCTTATGGATGATATCGAGCCGGAACCTGATATCTATACCGAAGGCTGGAATAGCAAGCGTGTCAACCCCTTCAAGGAGTCTGATGTGCCTAATTCGAAAGTGATCGATGTCACCGATTTCTGTATCCCCTGCAAGGGCCGCGTTACTTCCAACTATGGCTATCGCGCCAAGTTCGGCCGTATGCACAAGGGTGTCGACCTCGGCATTCGATCCAACGATACCATCTATGCTGCCTTCTCCGGTAAGGTCCGCCTCACCAACTATGAGGCTCGCGGGTATGGTAATTATATCATCATCCGCCATCCTAACGGCCTCGAAACCGTTTATGGTCACCTCAACCGTTCCCTCGTTAAGCCTGACCAAATCGTAAAAGCCGGTCAGCCGATCGGTCTCGGAGGTAGCACAGGCCGTAGCACCGGTCCTCACCTCCACTTCGAAACTCGTTTTATGGGTTATGCCATCAATCCCAGCGCTATCTTCGATTTCGCCAACCGCACTACCCATACCGACACTTATACCTTCACCAAGCAGACCTATACACAGCCTCGTAACTATGCCCCCTCTACCACTACTGTGGCTAAAAACGAGAAGTCTAATACATATCAGAGCGGTTCGAACAAACGCACCACTTACACTGTCAAGTCGGGCGATACACTCTCTTCGATAGCTCGCTCTTACGGTATGTCTGCAACAACCCTCCGCAAGATTAATGGTCTTGAATCAACCGACAAAATAAAAGTAGGGCAAGTCTTAAAACTTAAATAATCACCCCTCCCCACAATAAGCAGAGTGAGCTAACCCTCGCTCTGCTTTTTTCACACCCTCTTTCACTTCCTCTTTATGCTTAAACTCCTTTTATCTGCTTTTATCGGTAGCGGCATCGGCGGCGCTATCCGCTTCCTCGTCTCTCATTTATTCACTTCGCGATTCTCTCTCTCTTCTCTCGCCTCGTCGGCTGAGGGAGCTTCTTTCTTCTCTCTCTTCCCCTGGCATACTTTCCTCGTGAATATCGTCGGTTGCTTTATCATCGGCCTCGTTTATGCCTGCGTCGATCATAACATCTTCTCCATCTCCCCGGAGATGAAAACTTTCCTCACTGTCGGTATCTGCGGCGGATTGACCACATTCTCTACCTTCTCCCATGAAAGCCTCATCCTCTTCCAGTCAGGACATACTTTCACCGCTCTCGGCTACATCATCCTTTCCCTCATCCTAGGCATCGGTGCCGCTATCCTCGGCCACGTCATCATTAAATAACACCTCTTTACCCGGATATTACAGCTTTTATGAGCAACGTTTTCCATCCACTTTAACCAACAATATGGGGTGATTTTTAGATTTTTTTTGCTTTCATCCCCGATTTTTATTAATTTTGTGGTTATGGATACTAAGACGCTTAATAATTTGGTGGCTGAGAAACTCGACCGCGACCCTGAAGAAGTAGCTTCGCTCATCAAATCTCTCTCCGAAGTTATCGCCTCTCATCTTAAAGATGGCGACTCTATTGCCGTGCCCGGATTCGGCTCTTTCGAACCTCGCATCAAAGGGGAAAGAGTGGCTATACACCCCTCCAACGGCAAGAAAATCCTCGTGCCTCCCAAGATGACTATGGCTTTCAAACCCTCTACTCTCCTTAAGCAAAAGGTCAATAAACAGTAACCTATTAATCTCGAATCTCGTGAACGAAAAAATTACTCTTCCTCTCCTGACACAACTCTTGGCTCTCCACACCGGCGACTCAAGAAAGCAGTCGGAAGATTTTATCAAGGAGTTCTTCGGCGCTGTCTCCGCCGCTTTGGCTAATGGTGAACAGGTCAAAATCAAAGATTTTGGCGTGTTCAAAACTACTTTGGTCGGCGCCAGAAAGAGTGTTAACGTATCCACCGGCGAAGATCACGAGATTCCCGCCCATTATAAGGTGACTTTTACACCATCCAAGGAGATCGCTGCAATCATCAACGAGCCCTTTGAGATGTTTGAAACCGTAGAGCTAAACGACAACGTCTCCCTTGAAGATATGGAAACGCTCGACCCCTCGACCCCCGATGATGCCATATCCTCACTCGATTCGCAAGATGCCAACCAGCCCGAACCGGATACCGATCAGCCCGATCAGCCGGAACAAACCGAATATGATGATCAGCCCGACCAGTTAGAACAACCCGAATCCGATGATCAGACCGACCAGCCGGAACCCGACCAGTCGGAACAACCCGAATCTGATGATTTGCCGGAACACGATAATTCACCCGTTTACGTCTTCGATGATTCAGTCTCTGATCAGTCTCTTCATTCAGACGATGAAGGTAATACTCCCTCAGACGATGAGTCTTCTTCCGATGATGAAGAAGTTTCTCCGAAACCTGCCAAGGGTCGTTTCTGGCTCGGTTTCCTCTCCGGTTTTGCCGCCGCTTTCTTTGTCGCTTTCATCATCTACGGCACTTTCCTTTATATAGGTGATTCTCCATCTTTGCACACCAATCAAGTGCAGACACCCTCCGACGTTACCGCTAATGTAACATCTGCAGCTGACCAAGCTGCAGATCAGCCCGATGCTCCACAACCTGCTACTCAATCCGTCGAGTCTGATCAGTCGGAACCGGAGCAGAAAACAACGGAGACTCCCGAGGTCAACACCCAACCCTCCGATTCACCCCTCTACGACACTATCACAAAAACAAGATACCTCACCACAATGGCTAAGGATCACTATGGCAATTACCACTTCTGGCCATATATCTATATGGAAAACCAAAAGTTCCTCGGCCATCCCGACCGTATCACCCCCGGTACGAGGGTTGTCGTGCCTCCTCTCTCCAAGTATGGCGTCGACCCCTCCAACCCCGATCATATCAAAAAGGCTAAGCAGTTGGGCATAGAAATCTACAAAAAATATCAATAACATCCTCGTTCTACTCCCACTTCTTTACCTTTCCCCATATATCTACCACTTTTTATAGAAATATTTTCACTTTTTTCTTCAAAATATTTGCAAATATCATTTATATGTGCTAACTTTGCACTCGCAAATAGCTAATGGTTCCATGTCCGAGTGGTTAGGTACCGGTCTGCAAAACCGTTTACACCAGTTCGAATCTGGTTGGAACCTCCAAAAATCTATTGAGGATGTATCAAAAATAATTGATACATCCTCTTTTTTAATACATCCCCTTATCGTTATACTTCAATGAAATTCGTTGTCCTTATCCCTGCCAGATACGAATCTACCCGATTCCCCGGCAAACCCCTCGCCAAAATCGGCGGCGAGGAGATGATTATACGCGTTTGCCGCCAAGTTGCCAAAACAGGCCTCCCTCTCGCTGTCGCTACTGACAATGACCTGATCGCCCAAACTGTCAGAAATGCCGGTTTCGACGCCGTTATGACCGCATCTACCCATCGTAGCGGCACCGAACGCGTTGAAGAGGCTTATCGAAATATCCACTCTGATGCCGATGTCGTCATCAATGTACAAGGCGATGAACCATTCATCGATCCCCGACAGATACTTTCCTTATCCGATATCTTTAAGTCAAATCCCGACACTGAAATCGCAACTTTGGCTCGTCCATTCGACCCCGCTCTCGGCTTCGATGCCCTCCAAGATCCCAACCTCGTCAAGGTGGTAATGTCTCAGCAAGGTAGGTCTCTCTATTTCTCGAGAAGCGTTATACCTTTCGTTAGAAATACCCCAACTGATGATTGGCTTGAAAAAGTGCAGTATTATTCACATATAGGCATTTATGCCTACCGCGCTTCGGCGCTCTCCAAGATCGTTTCTCTCCCTCCCGCACCCTTGGAAACGGTCGAAAGCCTCGAGCAACTTCGCTGGTTGCAGCAGGGTTTGGTGATCAATGTCGGCATATCTTCTTTCCCTACCATAGGCATTGATACTCCCCAAGACCTCGAAAATGCAGAAAAGTTCCTGAAAAATATTACCGAGTAGCAATTTTTTTGACTTTATTTGTCCAAAAACTGCAATATTTTCATTAATTTTGCAGTCAGAAACTAATATGACAATAACCCATATAATTTTATGAAAAAAAGTGCGCTTCAGAAGGTTAGGGCTGAGTACCAGCCTAAACTTCCTAAAGTCCTCCAAGGATCGGTAAAAGTTAAGGTAGGTGAGGCTACTGAATCTGTGGCTAACCAGAAAGAAATCAAGGAGTTGTTCCCCTATACTTACGGTATGCCCGTTGTTGAGTTCGAGCATGATGACACTCCCGCTCGCGTCGACGAGCCATTCAATGTAGGTATCATCCTCTCCGGCGGTCAAGCCCCCGGCGGTCACAACGTCGTCAGCGGTATCTTCGATGGCCTCAAATATCTCAATAAGGAGAACCGTCTCTATGGTTTCCTCATGGGCCCCTCCGGTTTCATCAACCATCAATATATGGAACTTACTGCCGGTATTATCAAGGATTATCGCAACACCGGCGGTTTTGATATCATCGGCTCAGGACGTACCAAACTCGAAAAGCCGGAGCAGTTCGACGAAGGTCTCAAGATCTTGAAAGAACTCAACATTCGCGCTCTCGTGATCATCGGTGGTGACGACTCTAATACCAACGCTGCCGTGCTCGCCGAGTATTACAAGAATATCGGTGCCAATGTGCAGGTGATCGGTGTTCCCAAGACCATCGACGGTGACCTTAAGAATGAATGGATCGAGACTTCTTTCGGTTTCGATACCGCTTGCAAGGTATATAGCGAGGTGATCGGTAACATCCAGCGCGACTGTAACTCTGCCAAGAAGTATTATCACTTCATCAAGCTAATGGGTCGCTCCGCTTCTCACATCGCTCTCGAGTGCGCTCTCCAGACTCAACCCAACATCTGCCTTATCTCTGAGGAGATCCAAGCTAAGCGCATGACTCTTGACAATATCGTTAGCTACATCTGCTACGTTATCTCAGAGCGCGCTAAACTCGGCTGGAACTTCGGTACTGTGCTCGTGCCCGAAGGTCTTATCGAGTTTATCCCCTCTATGAAGGCTCTTATCAGCGAACTCAACGATGTAATCGAGGAGCATAACGAGGAGATCGCAAGCAAGGAAGAACTCGAAAAACTCGAGTGCATCCATTCTTATCTCTCTCCCGTCAATGCTGCCCTCTATCACAGCCTCCCCAAGAACATCGCTCTCCAGCTCAGCCTCGACCGCGATAGCCATGGTAATGTGCAGGTTTCGCTCATCGAAACTGAAAGCCTCCTCTCTGAGATGGTGGCTAAACGTCTCGAGGAGATGGCTGCTGCCGGCGAATATAGCGGCAAGTTCAACGCTCAGCACCACTTCTTCGGCTATGAAGGCCGCTGCGCTGACCCCACAAACTTCGATGCTGACTATACTTACGCTCTCGGTTATAACGCTGCTATGCTCATCAATGCCGGTCTTACCGGTTATATGTCGAGCGTCCGCAACCTCACCGAACCCTCCGAAAATTGGATCGCCGGCGGTATTCCTATCACTATGATGATGAATATGGAGCGTCGTAAGGGTGAAATGAAACCTGTGATCCAGAAGGCTCTGGTCAACCTCAATGGTCGTCCTTACCTCAAGTTCGCTTCTATGCGCGAGACTCTCGCTCTCAATACTCTCTATCAATATCCCGGCCCGATCCAGTATTTCGGCCCCGCTGAAATCTGCGACCGTCCCTCGATGACACTCCTCCTCGAACATAATAAGGAGATCAACTAATCCATCCAAAATATATGGATTCCACAAAAAGGCGGCGTTCCAAACGCTGCCTTTTTGCATATTTTCAGTTTCTATACATGCTTCTATTATTGTAGATTTTATAAATTATCATTATCTTTGCCGTCTAATATATCTTTTTTTATTATGATTAAGAACTTTTTTAAGAGTCTCGCACCCTCTTTTCTGATCCTCTCTCTCGTTCTAATAGCCTCTTGTTCAGGTGGAAGTAAACAGAATGAGAAGGATAGTGCCACCACGCCGGCTGTCGATACCGCTGTCGCTGCGGCTTCATCTCCCTCCTCTCTTGTTGCCAATGACTCTACCACCGGTCGCCCGACAGTGATCGATTTCTTTGCCACTTGGTGCGGCCCTTGCCGGCAGATCGCTCCCCTCTTCGATAAGTTGCAGAGTGAATATGGCGATCTCCTCAATTTCAAACGTGTCGATGTCGACCTGAATGAAGATCTCGCTCGTCAATATAACATCGAGGCTATGCCCACATTCATCATCCTCGATGCCGAGGGTAAGGAGGTGACTCGTCTCGTTGGCGCTGACCCTCAGGAGTTGGCTAAGCTCGTCTCTTCCATCGCTCAGCAAGCTAAAGATAATAGTAGCAAATAATTTAAAACATCATATCTATTATGGGAAATAACAACGTAAATGCTGTCGCCCCAACCAAGGAGTTGCTGCGCGACAAGGCTTGGGCTCGCTGGACCGCGCTTGCGCTCCTCGCCTTTGCCATGTTCTGTTCATACATCTTTATGGACATCCTCTCTCCGATCAAGGATCTGCTCCAGTCTACTCGCGGCTGGGATTCCACCGCTTTCGGTACGATGCAGGGATCGGAGACTTTCCTTAACGTATTCATCTTCTTCCTCATCTTTGCAGGTATCATCCTCGATAAGATGGGTGTGCGCTTCACTGCTCTCCTCTCCGGTGCGGTGATGCTGGTCGGTGCATATATCAATTATTATGCCCTGACCGATGCATTCGTAGGTAGTGGTCTTGAACGCTGGTTTACAGAAAATCTTAACTATATCCCCGGTTTCCAGGAACTTGGCATCGCTCCCTTCTATGAGGGTATGCCCGCCTCCGCCAAGCTCTCTGCTGTCGGCTTTATGATCTTCGGTTGCGGAGTCGAGATGGCCGGTATCACCGTCAGCCGTGGTATTGTGAAGTGGTTCAAGGGTAAGGAAATGGCGCTCGCCATGGGTTCGGAGATGGCTCTCGCTCGTCTCGGCGTTGCCACTTGTATGATCTTCTCCCCCCTCTTCGCCAACCTCGGTGGCACCGTCAGCGTCTCTCGCTCTGTTGCCTTCGGTGTGGTGCTCCTCCTCATCGCTCTTATCATGTTCATCGTCTATTTCTTTATGGACCGCACTCTCGATAAGCAGAGCGGCGAGGCTGAAGAGAAGGATGATCCCTTCCGTATCAGCGACCTCGGCAAGATCCTCTCCAGCTGGGCTTTCTGGGTAGTGGCTCTCCTTTGCGTACTCTATTATTCCGCTATCTTCCCCTTCCAGAAGTATGCCGTGAATATGCTCCAATGCAACCTTACTTTCACCGAACTCCCCGCGGACTCCGTATGGGCTTCTGATATGGTGACCGTGATCCAATATGTCATCATGATCGTTGTGGCCGGTGCTTCCTTTGCCAGCAATTTCTGCAAGGGTAAGGTTATGAAGATCTCGATGCTCTGCCTCGCTATTGTAGCTCTTGTTGCATATTGCTATATGGGCTATATGCGTCAGTCGGCCGCTGCCATCTTCGCCGTATTCCCCCTCTTGGCTGTCGGCATCACTCCTATCCTTGGAAATTACGTCGACTATAAGGGTAAAGCGGCTTCTATGCTCGTGCTCGGTTCGCTCCTCCTTATCGCTTGCCACCTCACTTTCGCTTTCATCCTCCCCTTGTTCAAGGGTTCTGCTGTCGGTGGAGTAGTGGTAGCTTACCTCACCATCCTCGTGCTCGGTGCTTCGTTCTCTCTAGTGCCCGCAGCTCTCTGGCCCAGCGTCCCCAAACTCGTAGATGCCAAGATCATCGGTTCGGCTTACGCCCTCATCTTCTGGATTCAGAACATCGGCCTCTGGCTCTTCCCCATGCTTATCGGTAAGATCCTCGATAAGACCAACCCCGATATCGTGCAGGCTGTCACCGACGGCACTATGACTGCCGAACAAGCAGCTGTAAGTTACAACTATACTTGGCCTTTGGTCATGCTCGCTTGCCTCGGCATCGTTGCTCTTCTCCTCGGTTTCGTCCTCAAGAGCGTCGACAAGAAGAAAAACATCGGACTCGAGCTCCCCAACATCCTCCCCGAAGATCAAAAGTAATCCCAATTATATCCAAAAGAAAAAGAGTGTGTCAGCCCCCCGCCGACACACTCTTTTTTAAGAATCTAATCCTAATTCCCAATTCCTCACTCCTAATTCCTAATTCCTCATTCCTTACTCCTAATTCCTAATTCCTCATTCCTCACTCCTAATTCCTAATTCCCACAATATTCTCCGGCTTTTAGCGTTATCCTATTATGATGCGCTTTTATAAGTATATCTTTCTATTTTGGCTGACTATTGCTTCGGCTGTCCTGCCCCTCGATCTTCGCGGGGAAACGGTGTCGCAAAAGCAAGCCTCTCAGATTGCCGCTACATTCTTCAATGCAGCCTACGGCATCTATGTCCCTAAGCCAACTCTGGCTTGGAATGGAAAGCAACTCACCACCGATCGCCTCTTCTCTCCCTTCTATATCTACAATCATCCCAAGGGTGGTTACGTCATCATTTCTGCCGAGAATAAGGCTTTCCCCATCCTCGGTTATAGCCGCACCGGACGTTTCGACAAGAATAAAATCTCGGATGATATGCTCGATCTCCTCAAGCAGTATTCTCTGCAGATCGAGATGATCCGTTATGATTATCGTGCTCCGGTTCGTGCCATCGAAGCCTGGCAAAACCTTCCCATGGCTATCGACTATATCCTCAACAATCCCTACGACACCCCGGAATTTCGCTCCATTTCCGACGATCATCGCGCTCTGATTGAGTCGATCGATCGTGCCAACAACGCTATTATGCTTCCGGCTGCTGTGGAGTTTGAGGTCTATATCCCCGATTATCTCCGCCCTTATACCCTCGACGACATCACTGCCCCCGAGGAGGAGATTCCTTTCAAGTTTTATGAGGATTTCCTGGCTGAAATCCGTGCCGAGGAGGAGGCTCGCCTCGCCGCTTACGACGAAATTATTGCCCCCACCAAGCCTGTGGTCTCTTATCTCGGTGGCGCTCATTATGCCATCTCTTTCCCTGAGACGATGAAACTCGCTTTCGTCTATTCCATCCAAGGCTCGAAAGTGCAAGAACGCTATTTCAAAAATACTCAACTCCTCAATCTCGACTTCTCAGCACTCCCCGTAGGTTTCTATGTCCTCCTCGCTATCAGCGACGAGGGTCATATCTACGGCATTAAACTATATCGTTGATCATGGGTAAAGTTACCGAATCCAAAGCCTTCGCCGCTATCGCTCTTCTATTGGTGGTCGCTACGATCATTTTCTCGGTCGTTGCCGGTCTGTCGCAGTTGAGCCTTATCCCTCTTTTCTTCTGCTTTATCGCCGCTTTCAGCCACGTCATGTCCCTGATGCTCAAGCGTATGAGCATGGTAGCCTCGCGCAAACTCGATATCTGCGCCATAGTCTGCATCATCCTTTTCTTTATCTCTTTCGTGGTGATCTGCTTCGTCGGCTAAGTGCGACTCCCTTCTGACCCTTACTAAGAGCGCGTCCCTTCTGATCCTTACTAAAAAAACGGTCGTAGGTTATTCCATCTTCCCTAAGCCTTCGCGGATAATCTCCGGCTCATCGAGCGTGCAGTCTACGATGGTCGATACGTCGGTAGTGCCCGGATCTCCCTCCACCATGATGTCCACTCTCCCTTCGTAGGCCTCGGAGATCAATTCCGGATTGATGGCATAGTCCTCATCTTCATATTCTATACTCGTCGTGATCAGCGGATTGCCCAAATGCTCCACCAAGTAGGTGGCAAACTGATTGTCGGGTATTCTGATACCCACGGTCTTCCTCCCTTTGAAGGCTCGCGGCAGGGTAGAGGCTGATTTGAACAGGAAGGTAAAGGGCCCGGGACAATATTCTTTGAGTAGCCTGAACCCCTTGTCGTCGATACGCGAGTATTCCGCTGCCATCGAGATGTCGCAGCAGATGATCGATAGATTCGTCTTATCCGGATTGATGTTCTTTAATTTGCATATCCGATCCACCACCTTGATATTCAGCGCATCCCCTACGATGGCATACATCGTGTCGGTCGGGATGATCGCGATTTCTCCCTCTTTCAGTCGCTGACTCAACTGCTCGAGCTGCTGATCGGATGCTTTATTGTTCCATATTTTGATACTCTTCATGGCATTTCCTCCTTTTGTTATTTCTCGTTATTTTTTCTCTTTGATACTCGTTATTTTAATATCAATGACGTTTTAACTGCGAAAATAAAAAATTTATTGTTAATTTTGTAACATATTAGTAAGTTTCTTATGAAAATCGCAATAATTGTAGCTATGCAGAAGGAATTAAACCTCCTTCTTCAGCAACTCGAAACCCGTACGGAACAAGTTATAGATGATTTCACCATCTATCAGGGACTCCTCTCCGGCCATGATGTGATCGTGGCTCAATGTGGCATCGGCAAGGTCAATGCCGCACTCCGCACTTGGAACATCATCGAGACTTGTCATCCCGATTTAATCATCAATTCCGGAGTGGCAGGTGGCGTCGACCCCTCGATGGCTATCGGCTCTATACTCGTGGCTGACCGTGTCGCTTATCATGATGTGTGGTGCGGCCCCGGCACTATCACCGGTCAAGCCGATTCTTGCCCCCTCTTCTTCCTCCCCTCCGATAGCGCCCTCTCCATCATGCACCGCATCGCCGATACATCTTCGCTCGATATCCGTTTCGGTCTCCTATGTAGCGGAGATTCCTTCATCTCTACGCCCGAGCAGGTCAAGAAGATTAAAAGCGCTTTCGACGATGCCCTCGGTTGCGACATGGAGTCTGCCGCCATCGCTCATACCTGCCACATGCGCGGCGTTCCTTTCATGATAGTGCGCGTCATGAGCGATATGCCCGGCGGCGAGGATAATATCTCGCAGTATCAAAATTTCTGGAGCGATGCACCCGCCCACACTTTCGCTGTGGTCCGTGAGTTGATCGATAATCTTTAAGCCGACTTCTCTAAGATACATCATATCAATATGATAGTCTATCCCTGTTAAAGCATTAATAAAATATCATTACTGTGCATACCAAAGAAGAAAAATTAAAGGCTATGGGCGAGCTCCTCGACGTGCTCGACACCCTGCGCCTTAAGTGCCCTTGGGATCGTAAGCAGACCAATGAGTCACTTCGTCCCAACACTATCGAAGAGGTTTATGAATTGTGCGATGCCCTGATCGCCAACGATAATGCCAATATCTGCAAGGAGCTCGGCGATGTGCTGCTTCATGTCGCTTTCTATGCCAAAATCGCCGAGGAAAAGGGTGATTTCGATTTCGCCGATGTCTGCACCAAACTCACCAAGAAACTAATCTTCCGTCATCCTCATATCTATGGCAATGTCGATGCAGAAACTCCCGAACAGGTCTCTCAAAACTGGGAGAAGATCAAACAGAAGGAGAAGGATGGCAATAAGACTGTCCTCTCCGGCGTGCCGGCGGCTCTCCCCGCTCTGGTCAAGGCTAAACGTGTCCAGGAGAAGGCGGCTAATGTTGGCTTCGATTGGGAGAAACGTGAGGATGTTTGGGATAAAGTCAAGGAGGAAGTGGCTGAGGTCGAAGCTGAAATGAAGTCTGCCACCGATGCCCCCGCAGATCTCGAAGCGGAGTTCGGTGATCTCCTCTTCGCTATCATCAATGCCGCGCGTCTTTATGGCGTCGACCCTGAGAATGCCCTCGAACATACCAACCGTAAGTTCATCGCTCGCTTCAATCACCTCGAGAAGCGTCTCAAGGAGAATAACCTCAATTTCTCCGATGTCTCCCTCTCCGAGATGGACAGATATTGGGATGAAGCCAAAAACTTAGGTATCAATTCATAATTCATAATTCCTCATTCCTAATTCCTAATTCCTAATTTTACCCCCCCTGCCTGCTTTGAAACTCTGCATTACTGAGAAACCATCCGTCGGTCGCGATATCGCACGAATCCTCGGTGCCACCACCTCCCGTGAGGGCTATATCGAGGGCAATGGTTATTGTGTCACCTGGACATTCGGCCACCTCTGCGAACTCAAGGAACCTGCCGATTACAAACAAAATTGGAAATCTTGGGCACTCTCCCTTCTGCCTATGGTGCCCGAGAAGTTTGGCATTCGCCTGAAAAATGACTCAGGCATCCAACGCCAGTTTGAAGTTATCAAGTCGCTCATCGAGGTTTGCGATGAGGTGATCAACTGCGGTGACGCCGGCCAGGAGGGTGAACTCATCCAGCGTTGGGTCATGCAGAAGGCGGGTTGCAAGAAACCGGTGCGCCGTCTTTGGATCAATTCCATGACCGATGAGGCCATCCGCGAAGGTTTCAACAATCTGCGTCAGCAGGAGGAACTCGAATCCCTTTATACCGCCGGCCTCTGTCGTGCCATCGGCGACTGGCTCCTCGGTATTAACGCCACTCGACTCTATACCATCAAGTATGGCACTAACCGACAGATTCTCTCCGTTGGGCGTGTCCAGACACCTACTCTCGCCCTGATTGTGAAGCGTCAGAAGGAGATCGAGGAGTTCGTCCCCAAGGATTCTTACGAGGTGCGTACGAAATATCGAGATGTCAATTTCGTCTCTACCCTCAAACCTTTCGACACCGAAGAGGAGGGTATGAAGATAATCGACCAGATCCGCAATCTCCCTCTTGAGATCACCGACGTGCAGAAGAAAAAGGGACGGGAAGCTCCCCCGCGTCTCTTCGATCTTACCTCACTCCAAGTGGAGTGTAATAAGAAGTATGGCATGAGTGCCGACCTGACTCTCCGCACCATCCAGTCGCTCTATGAGAAGAAGTTGACCACCTACCCGCGTGTCGACACCACCTATCTCCCGGAGGATGTATACCCCAAGTGTCCCGCTATCTTGCGCTCTCTCGCACCTTACGCACCTCTTGTCTCCCCGATTATCGACAAAAAACTCCCCAAGAGCAAGAAGGTATTCGACAATGCAAAGATCACCGACCACCATGCCATAATACCTACCGGTCAGAGCATCCCCGGCAATCTTACCCTCGACGAAAAACGTACTTTCCATATCATAGCACTGAGATTTATCTCCGTGTTCTATCCCGACTGCATCTTCCAGCAGACCACCGTGGCTGCTCATGTCGATAAGGTCAATTTCAAAGCCACCGGTCGTGTCATCACCGATCGCGGTTGGAAGGCTGTCTACGATTCCGGCAAGGATGCCAAGGATACAAACCTCGCCAAGGAGTCTAAGGAGGCTGAGTCGGATGCCAAAGAATTACCCCCATTCACTGTCGGCGAGTCGGGCCCTCACATGCCATTCCTCGGCAAGAAAACCACCCAACCACCCAAGTATTATACCGAAGGTACTCTCCTCAAAGCTATGGAAACAGCCGGATCTACCGTCGACGATGAAGAACTCCGTGAGTCGCTCAAAGCCAACGGTATAGGACGCCCATCCACACGCGCTGCCATCATCGAAACCCTCTACAAACGAGGATATATCCGTCAAGAGAGAAAATCCCTCCGTGCCACCGAAGCCGGTATCGAGCTCATCTCCCTGATCAAAGAGGATCTCCTCAAAAGCGCCAAACTCACCGGAATCTGGGAATCAAAGCTCCGCAGCATCGAACGTGGTACCTACAGCGCCCCCCAATTCATCGCCGAACTTAAACAAATGATCCAAGAAATAACCCGAGCCGTAATGCTCGACAACTCCAACCGCCGCATCTCTGCCATCCAAAAGTAATTCATAATTCATAATGCATAATCGAAACTCCTAACTCCTAACTCCTAATTCCTAACTCCCGATGAGCATCTCTCTCCAATACGCCATAGTCTTCCTAATCCTGCTATTAGTGGCAATATGGATCATCGTCTCCCTAATCCGCCACAAAAAGACCCCCGACACCCACTGCCCCGGCTGCACCCAAACCCACTGCCCCTCCAAATCCCTAACCAAAAAGCCCACCCCCTCCCGCTCCTCTCAGCCCTCCACCCCCTCCTGCCCAGTCTCCTCCCGCCCCTCTCAGCCTTCCCCCTCCTCTCAGCCTTCCCCCTCTCACCCCGACCATGCCAAGTCGCGATAGCTACCGTGTCAGCTGATTCCATCGGCTGATCGACCCTCCCCTTTTCCCCCTTTTTTTAGGCTTGCTTTTCCACTTTTTCACGCTTTTATAGTAATTATCTAATTTTTAATTATTATATTTGCAAATTGGAGTCTTTAATATCTCTCCTATATTTGGCAGAGACTCTTCAGTTAGTATGAAAAATAGTTTCGATTCCGAACATATTAGTGCGCTTAAGCACCTGATTGATAAGCATGATAAGATAGTCCTTACTTGTCATGTGCGACCCGATGGCGACGCTATGGGTAGCGTCCTCGGCCTCTATCATCTCCTTAAGGCTATCGGCAAGAAGGAGGTCAGCGTCGTAATCCCCGATTCTGTCCCCCATACTCTCGATTTCCTCCCCGGCATGAAGGATGTCGCCATCAATTCGAAGTATGAATCTTATTGCGCTCGTCTCGTCAGTGAGGCCGGGCTCATCATAATGTGTGATTTCAACACCTATTCGCGTCAGGATAAATTGGGCGCCGTGACCCAAGCAGCCACCTGCGATAAGGTGCTGATAGACCATCACCTCGGTCCCGATATCGATTGCAATGTCCTCTTCTCCGACCCTGCCATGTCGTCGACTTGCGAACTCGTGTTCCGAATCATCGCCTCTTGCGGTTATTTCGGCGTTGTCAACAAGGAGGCTGCTACTTGCATCCTTACCGGCATTATCACTGATACTCAGAATTTTACCGTCAACTGCAATAACCCCGAGATCTATGAGATCCTGATGAGACTCATCGAGAAGGGTGCCGATAAGAATTATATCATCAATGAGGCGGTGAAGTCGATCAGCTATGATGCTCTCCGGCTTAAGTGCTTCGCTTTGGTCAATAAGTTGCAGATCTTCGAGCGCAGCCGTTGCGCCCTGATCACCCTCTCCCAAGATGAACTCCGCCAATTCAACTATCAGCGCGGCGACACCGAGGGCCTCGTCAATGAGCCCCTCAACATCCCCGGTGTGGTATATAGCGTATTCATGCGTGAGGATGCCAACTGCATCAAGGTCTCTATGCGCAGCAAGTTCGATTTCCCCGTCAATCTCATCTGCCAAGACCATTTCAACGGCGGTGGACACCTCATGGCTTCCGGCGGCGAGTTCCTCGGTTCGCTCGAGGAGTGCCGTAATATTATGCTCGAGTGTATGAAAGACTACGACCGTTACATCCCTTCCGGGTTGCCTCGGCTCGTCATTAAGTCATAATTTTAACCCCCCAAAATACTAACCGATTAAGGTAATAATTTCAGTTATTCTTTAAGTTGTATGAAGTTTAAATTAAGTTCTATCTCTATCCTATATGTGGCGCTGGTCATGCTTGTAGCCACAGGCTTCTCTTCCTGCAAGGAGGGAGAAAGTTATTCCGACCTTCTCGACGATGAGCGCAAGGCTGTCAACTGGTATCTCGCTCAGCATCGCGTTGTGCCTTACATTCCCGAGGATTCTGTCTTCGAAGTGGGTCCCGATGCCCCCTTCTATCGTATGGATAGCGATGGCAGCGTATATATGCGAGTGCTCAACGCCGGCGATATGGAGAATCGTCCTGTATCCGGCCAGACGGTTTACATCCGTTTTACTCGCCAAAATATCAAGTATCTCTATGAGGGTATCACCGGTGTCTCCGACAGCAATTCCGATGATATGACCACCGCCACGGTGAGCTTGATCTATGGCAATAGTGTCCTCCCATCCACCACCAAGTATGGCGAGGGTCTTCAAGTGCCTCTCGATTTCCTCGGTTATAATTGCGAAGTCGATCTTATCGTGAAGTCTATGCTCGGTGCATCGGGCGATATCAGCCAGTGCATACCATATATATATACTAACACAAAGTATTTTAAAGCGGAATATTAATTATGTCTCTCATAAAATCTATCTCAGGTATTCGTGGCACCATCGGCGGCCGTCCCGGCGAGGGCCTCAGCGGTGTCGATGTCGTGAAGTTTACTGCCGCTTACGCAGCATTCCTTCGCAAGTCTTACCAAGGCGACTCCAATAGGGTAGTGGTGGGCCGTGATGCCCGCCTCTCCGGCAAAATGGTGGAACACCTTGTCGTCGGCACACTCATCTCCATGGGGTTCGATGTCGTGAATATCGGCATGGCTTCTACACCCACCACCGAACTCGCTGTAACTGCAGAGAAGGCCTGCGGCGGTATCATCATCACTGCCAGCCATAACCCCGTGCAGTGGAATGCTCTCAAACTCCTCAACTGCCATGGCGAGTTCCTCAATGATGCTGAAGGCAAGAAGGTAATCCGTATCGCCGAAGCTGATGACTATTCTTTCGCCGATGTTCATAGCCTTGGCACTGAGTATCACAATGATGCATATATCCTCCACCATATCGAGGAGGTCAAGAACCTCAAACTCGTAGATGTAGAGGCTATCCGCAAGGCTGATTTCACTGTGGCTGTCGATGCCGTCAATTCCATCGGCGGTGTCATTATCCCCCAACTTTTACGCGCCCTCGGTGTTAAGAATATTATAGAACTCAACTGCGAACCCACCGGCAAGTTCGCTCACACTCCCGAGCCGATCCCGCAGAACCTCGGGCAGATCGCCGAGTGTATGCGCCATTCCTGTGCCGATGTCGGTTTCGTGGTCGATCCTGATGTCGATCGCCTCGCCATCGTTATGGAGGATGGTGAAATGTTCGTAGAAGAGAATACCCTCATCGCCATAGCAGACTATGTGCTCGAGCATACTCCCGGTGCCACCGTCTCCAACCTCTCCTCTTCGCGTGGCCTCCGCGATGTTACACTCCGTCATGGCGGCGAATATACTGCCGCCGCTGTCGGTGAAGTCAACGTCGTTACCAAGATGAAGGAGGTCGGCGCTGTGATCGGTGGCGAAGGTAATGGCGGTGTCATCTACCCCGAACTCCACTATGGCCGCGACGCACTCGTCGGCGTTGCCCTCTTCCTCACTCTGATGGCTAAGTCGGGTAGAAAGGTGTCGCAAATCAAGGCGGATCTCCCTCAATATGCCATCGCCAAAAATAAGATCGAACTCACTCCCGATATCGATGTCGATGCCATTCTCGCTGCTGTCAAAGTGAAGTATGCTGATGAGAAGGTTACTGATATCGATGGCGTGAAGATCGATTTCGCCGATTCTTGGGTTCACCTCCGCAAGTCGAACACCGAACCCATAATCCGAATCTACAGCGAAGCCGCTACCATGGAGAAGGCTGATGCTCTCGCCCATGACATGATACAAGTTATCAAATCACTATAATTTTAATGACCACTAATAACTAATATCTGATAACTTATATCAGATAACTAAAATTTAATAAACTAACTACAATGCTTAAACGTTTTTTACTCAACATCCTATCCTCTTTCGTAGGATTTTGGCTCGCTATTACTCTCTTTGTGATAGCCTCTATACTCCTCATGGTCGGCATGATGGGGTCGATGGCTGCTTCCCTCGCATCTTCCTCCACCACCGAAGTGGTAAAATCTCGTAGTATTCTCAAACTCGACCTTAACGGCGCTATCGATGAGTATCAGACTCCCTCGGAGCCAGATCTCTCCACTCTTATGTCGGGCGGCATCTCTGCTCCCCTTTATCTTGATGTAATCATCAATGCCATCGATGAGGCTGAGGACAATGACGATATCGTGGCTATCTATCTGAAGTGTGGTTCTATCTCCGCTTCTCCCGCCACTCTCAATGCTATCCGCGCCAAAATCCTTGATTTCAAGAAGGAAACAAATGGTAAGAAGAAGATCATCGCTTACGCAGATTCTTATTCTCAGGGTGGCTATTATATCGCTTCCGTTGCCGATGAAGTCTACCTCAACCCCGCCGGCGAACTCGCTCTCAAGGGTCTCTCTTCTTCCGGTTATTATATGAAGGGTCTCTTCGATAAGATCGGCGTGCAGTTCCAGGTAGTGAAGGTCGGTACATATAAGTCGGCTGTCGAACCCTATATCCTCAATGAGATGAGCGAACCGGCTCGTGCTCAACTCGATACACTCTTCTCCGGCATGTGGCAATATATCCGTAAGGGCATCGCCGACAGCCGCCGTGAAGTCACTGTTGAGGGTATTGATTCGCTGATCAACCGTGATTATATCTCCTTCCAAGGTCCTGAGGCTGCCAAGAAAGCAGGTCTCGTCGACAACCTCTCTTACGAACGTAACGTCCTCGAGAAACTCGCCAATATCGCCGGTTGCGAGGTGAAGAAACTTAATATGGTGGGTCCCTCCACTGTCGCCGCTCTCTCTCCTTGGGCTGATGATTACAACTCCAAGAAGCGTGTGGCTGTCCTCTTCGCTGTCGGCGAAATCGCTGATGGCAACAACAATCAAATCAACTTCGAGAAACTCGTTCCTATTATCCAGGAACTCGCTGAGGATGACAACGTTAAGGCTCTCGTACTCCGTGTCAATTCTCCCGGTGGATCGGTCTTCGGCAGCGACCTTATCGGCGAGGCTCTCGATTATTTCAAGTCTAAAGGCAAACCTTTAGTAGTCTCCATGGGTGACTATGCCGCTTCCGGCGGCTATTGGATCTCGGCTCATGCCGACCGCATCTTCGCCGATCCTCTCACCATCACAGGTTCTATCGGTATCTTCGGACTCCTCCCCAATTATAAGGGTACTCTCGATATGCTGGGCCTCAGTGTCAACACCGTTGCCACCAACCCCAATGCCATTTTCCCCACCGGTCATACTCCCCTCACAGACGAGCAACTCGCTGTGATGCAGAAGTATGTCGAAACCGGTTATGACCGTTTCGTATCTCGTGTTGCCGATGGCCGTAAGATGAAGAAGGAGGAGGTGCTCCGCATCGCTGAGGGTCGCGTTTGGGGTGCCCAAACTGCCCTCAAGATCGGTCTCGTCGACCAACTCGGATCGCTCGAGGATGCCGTCGATTTTGCAGCCGCTCAAGCTAAACTCGGCGACGATTTCGACCTCGCCGCTTATCCGCAATTCGAAACCAACGTCTGGGATATGATCCGCGTAAACGGCACCTCCATGAGCGAACTCTGCAAGCAAATTAATGCTCGCGATGAGGCTACTATCAAGTCTTATCTCCTCTATCGTATCCTCAATCGTTATCCTATTCAGGCTCGTATGCCCGAATATAAGGTTATTTTCTAATCTTTTCGATTCTATGGAAGGTTATTTTCTAATCTTTTAAATTTGTAAGTAGTTATGAACAGCCAATTACGAAAAGCTTTACCATATATCTTAACTCCGTTCTCTTATCTTTACGGTGCAGGCGCTTTTGTGCGTAATTGGTTGTTCGACCATAAGGCCCTCCCTATCGAGGAGTTCGATGTCCCGGTGATCAGCGTCGGCAATATCAGCATCGGCGGAACCGGCAAAACACCCCATGTAGAGTACCTCGTCGGTCAACTTTGCTCTTCCTATAAGATTGCGGTTCTCAGTCGCGGGTATAAACGCAAAACCAAAGGTTTCATCATAGCCAATTCCAAAAGCACTCCCGATGTCATCGGCGACGAACCCCTCCAGATCTACCGAAAGTATTCCTCTTTCGTTAAGGTCGCCGTCTGCGAAAATCGCCGAAAGGGTATCAACGAACTCCTCCGAGTCTTCCCCGACACCCAGCTTATTATCCTCGATGATGCTTTCCAACATCGCTATGTCAAGCCGAAGGTTAATATCCTCCTGACAGAGTACAATCGCCTATTCACCAAGGATCATCTCCTACCCCTCGGTCGCCTGCGGGAGTCCCCCTCGAGTGCATACCGAGCCGATATGGTAATCGTCACCAAGTGCCCTGCCGATATCCGCCCTCTCGATATCCGCATCACTTCAAAGTCGCTCGCCCTGATGCCCTACCAGGAACTCTTCTTCTCCAGGTATTCTTACGGCGAACTGCGACCCGTTTTCCCCGACGAGAACCCATATTATGTCGACCTAACTTCTCTCTCTTATAAGGATACGGTCGTGCTCCTTACCGGTATCGCAAACCCCGGAGGCTTTATACGTCATTTCGGCAGATTCCCTTTCAAGGTGCGTGTCAGCTATTTCCCCGACCATCACGATTTCTCTCGCGATGATATTAAGTCGATCGAAAATTTGTTCGAGTCAAGCCGCGGCGAACGTAAGCTGATCATCACTACCGAGAAGGATGCTGTCCGTCTCGCTTATAACCCATATTTTCCCGAGGCTCTCAAACCTTTCGTATTCTATTTGCCTATCTCGGTCGATATGATCCCCGGTCTGAATAATGCCGACCTTGTCTTCAGCCTCAAAAAGCTGCTTTCGCATAATGATTAGTGCATAATTCATAATTCATAATTCATAATTCATAATTCATAATTCTCTCCTCTTTATTTATTTTTTAATCCTAAAATCAGTATATAATGGAAAAATCTTATTTGGAAATTATCCGGGAAACCGCCGCTTTCATCCGTGAGAAGGTGGGCGACCTCCCCAAAATCGGAGTCATCCTTGGCACCGGCCTCGGTGAACTCGTTGACCATATCGATATCAAGTGCACTCTCGATTATCATAACATCCCCAATTTCCCCGTTTCTACCGTCGAAGGTCACTCCGGCAAACTCATCTTCGGTAACCTCGGTGGCAAGTATATCATGGCTATGCAGGGTCGTTTCCACTATTATGAGGGTTACGACATGAAGCAGGTTACTTTCCCCGTGCGTGTGATGCGTGAACTCGGCGTCGAGACTCTCTTCGTCAGCAACGCTGCCGGCGGTATGAACAAGGATTTCGTCGTAGGAGATGTCATGGTAATCACCGACCATATCAACCTCTTCCCCGAGAATCCCCTCCGTGGCAAGAATTTCGAGGAGTTCGGCCCCCGCTTTCCGGCTATGACCGAGGCTTATAACCATGACCTCGTGGCGCTCGCCGATAAGATCGCCGAAGAAGATAATATCCGCCTGATGCATGGCGTATATGTCGGTACTCCCGGCCCAACTTTCGAGACTCCCGCCGAGTATGAGTATTTCCGCATCATCGGCGGTGATGCTGTCGGTATGTCTACCGTGCCTGAAGTCATCGTAGCCAACCATAGCGGCCTACGCGTATTCGGAGTCTCTGTCATCACAGACCTCGGCGGAAAGGATATCAAGGAAGTCCCCACCCACGAAGAGGTGCAGAAGGCTGCCATCAAGGCTCAACCCGTTATGACTCACATCATCAAGAAAATGCTCGAAAGAATCTAATCAATCTATTACAGTAGTTTCTTCCTGATAAATAAGGAATCGATTATCATAAATGATTCTATATCCCTATCATCATTGAGACGTATAGCCTGTCATCTTGTCAGATGCAGGCGATACGTCTCATCATTTCTAACACCGGTAACCTGTAACCCAATATGGAAAATGTAACTGAAATTTCTTCGCTCGGCGAGTTCGGCCTTATCGATCGTCTCACTCGCGATTTTCCCCTTCGCAATTCCTCTTCGATCCTCGGTGTAGGCGATGATGCCGCCATCCTCGATTATCATGACCATAAAGCCCTCGTCACCACCGACCTCCTCCTCGAGGGTATCCATTTTGACCTCCGTTATGTCCCCTTGCGTCATCTCGGCTATAAGACGGCTATCGTCAATTTCAGCGATATTTACGCCATGAATGGCCGCCCACGTCAGATCACCGTGAGCCTCGGCGTGTCAAGCCGCTTCACCGTGGAGCATATCGACGAACTCTATGCCGGCATCAGGCTCGCTTGCGAGGAGTATGGCGTCGATCTCGTCGGCGGCGATACCTCCGCTTCGGTCACCGGTCTCGTCATCAGCATCACCTGCATCGGCGAGGGTGAGGAGGGTAAGATAGTTCGCCGTAGCGGCGCCAAACCCACCGACCTGATCTATGTCTCCGGCGACCTCGGTGCTGCATATATGGGTCTCCAGCTCCTCGAACGCGAAAACCGCGTCGCCGCTCAGTCTGCCGATAATAAGTATTTCGAACCCGATTTCACCGGCAAGGAGTATATCCTCGAACGCCAACTCAAACCCGAGGCACGTCGAGATGTCGTCGAGATGTTCGCTCAGTATGATATCCTCCCCACTTCGATGATGGATGTAAGCGATGGCCTCTCTTCCGAGTTGCTCCATATCTGTAAGGCCTCCTGTGTAGGTTGCCGCGTTTATGAAGATCGTATCCCTATCGACTATCAAACCGCTATCATGGCGGAGGAGTTCAATATGAACCTCGTCACTGCCGCTCTCAATGGAGGCGAGGATTACGAACTTCTCTTCACCGTGCCTCTCGCCATGAAGGATAAGGTCGATATGCTCAAGGGTGTCCGAATGATCGGCTATATCACCAAACCGGAACTCGGCGCAGCACTCGTCACTCGCGACGACCAAGAACTCCCCCTGAAAGCCCAAGGCTGGAACGCTTTTAATCATTAAGCCTCATCAGCCATATAAGCCCTGTAAGCCCTATAAGCCCTATAAGCCACATCAGCCTTATAAGCCCCATTTTCCCTATCTTCTCTCTCCTATTTCACTATCTTTAAATTTTAATAAACTTATTTTAACACCCACAATTAACATAATTAAGTTAATTGTGCTAATTTTGCAGAATGTTTTAAGGCAGTTGCAGCTCTTGTGTCTTTTTCTGTTTTTCAAGATGCCTCTCTGCCTGCCAAAAATAAGTTTTTTTCGTATGGATGAAACAATTAATATTCGAGAACTCCAAGATCTGATTGCTTCGAAAAGCAATTTCGTTAATATGATCCGCACCGGTATGGATCATCACATCGTCGGCCAGAAACACCTCGTCGATTCGCTGCTCATTGCCCTTCTTTGCAATGGCCATATCCTCCTCGAGGGTGTCCCCGGTCTTGCCAAGACTTTGGCTATCAAGACCTTGTCAAATATCGTCGATGCTAAATTCAGCCGTATCCAGTTCACTCCCGACCTCCTCCCCGCCGATGTCATCGGTACGCTCATCTATAGCGTGAAGCGTGAGTCGTTCGAAGTGAAGAAGGGTCCCATCTTCGCCAATTTCGTACTCGCTGATGAGATCAACCGTGCCCCCGCCAAGGTGCAGAGTGCTCTCCTCGAGGGTATGCAGGAACGCCAAGTTACTATCGGCGATAATACCTACCCCCTCCCCACCCCATTCCTCGTGATGGCTACTCAGAACCCTATCGAGCAGGAGGGTACCTACCAACTCCCCGAGGCACAAGTCGACCGTTTCCTCCTCAAGGTCGTGATCGGTTATCCTACTCCCGAGGAGGAGAAGAAGATCATCCGTCAGAACATCTATGGCGCTCCCTCAGAGACTAAAGCCCTCGTTACTCCACAGGATAGCCTCGAGGTGCGGCAGATCGTCGAGAAAATCTATATCGATGAGAAGATCGAAAATTATATCGTCGACCTCGTATTCGCTACTCGTATGCCCTCGCGTTTCGGCCTCGACGACCTCAAAAATATCATCTCATTCGGCGCCTCTCCTCGTGCGTCAATCAGCCTCGCCCTCGCTTCGCGTGCCTACGCGTTCCTCCAGGGTCGCGGTTATGTCATCCCCGAGGATGTCCGTTCCGTTTGCCATGACGTCCTCCGCCACCGCATCGGCCTCTCTTACGAGGCGGAAGCCAACAATATCGGCGCCGATGATGTCATCAATTCTATCCTCGATAAGGTGCAAGTGCCCTAACTCTTTTCATTATTATGGATGCCAATGAACTTCTGAAGAAGATCCGCAAGATCGAAATCAAAACTCGTGGCTTGAGCCAAAACATCTTTGCCGGTGAGTATCACAGCGCTTTCAAAGGACGCGGCGTGATTTTCTCCGAGGTCAGAGAGTATATGCCCGGCGACGATGTCCGCGATATCGATTGGAACGTGACTTCTCGCCATAATAAGCCCTACGTCAAGGTCTATGAGGAGGAACGTGAACTCACTGTCATGCTCCTCGTCGACGTGAGTGGTAGCCGAGACTTCGGCGCTTGCGGCGTGGCTAAGAAGGAACGTATGGCGGAAATAGCAGCTACCCTCGCTTTCTCTTCTATCCAAAATAATGATAAGGTCGGCGTAATCTTTTTCTCCGATAAGATCGAAAAGTTTATTCCCCCGAAGAAGGGCCGTAAACATATCTTGCTCATCATCCGCGAGATCATCAATTTCGAACCCGACAGCACCGGCACCAACATCGACGTGGCTCTGCAGTTCCTTAACAATGCTATCAAGAAGCGCTCGACTTCGTTCCTTATCTCCGATTTTATCGATGATCATGATTATTCCCGATCGATGACCATCGCCAATCGTAAGCACGACCTTGCCGCTATACAGGTCTACGACCGTCGCGATGCCGACTTGCCCAATGTCGGTCTTATCCGCATGAGAGATATGGAGAGCAGTCGCGATGTCTGGGTCGATACCTCTTCCAAACGTGTGCGCCAAGCTTTCGCCCGTAATTGGTATCAACATCAGCAGCATCTCGCTTCGACCACAACTCGCAGCGGCGTCGATATGGCTTCGGTCACTACCGACGAGGATTTCGTCAAAGCTCTCCTCGGTCTCTTCCGCCGCCGTGCTTTGCTTAGATAGTTATTTTTACCTCTTCTCCCGCTGTTATGACTCTTAAGCGTTTATATATTTCTTTTACCCTCTCTCTGATCGCGGTCGTTGCTCCGATCGCTTCCCTTGCCGCATCTCCTGTCGTCAAGGCAAGCCTCGATTCGGTCAACCTCCTCATGGGTAAGATGACAACCCTACATCTCAAAGTCTCGCAACCGAAGGATGCTAAGGGTAGATTCCCCATGTTCGATAATATCCAAAATTCCGGATTCGTTACCCTCTGCGGCGATAGCATCGAACTCCGTGCCCCGGCTCGAATCGATACCACTCGCTCCGGCAATTTTGTCGATCTAACTTTCGAAGTCCCGCTTCAGGCCTTCGATTCCGGCTATTACCAACTCCCGGAGATACCTTACATCATTGGCAAGGATACCATACACTCCAATTCATTGGCGCTCAAGGTATATCCCGTTGTCGTTAAGGATAATGAACCGATCAATGATTACGCCTCCGCAGCCGATCCCGAAGATTCTTCCATCTTCGATTATATCCCCGATGTGATATATTATTATTGGTGGGCGTTCATCCTCGGTTTTGCTGTTTTAGCGCTGGCGCTTTACCTATTCTTACGCTATCGCCGCGATGGATATATCATCCCTCCCAAACCGGAACCGGCCCCCGATGTCGTGGCTTTCGCCGCACTCAGAGCGCTGAAGGAGAAAAACCTTTGGCAGCAGGGACTCGAGAAGGATTATTATACCGAACTCACCGAGATCCTCCGTATATATCTCTTCAAACGCTTCGGCATCAATGCCATGGAGATGACTTCTCGCCAGATCTTGGCGTCGCTCAATGCTCGCGAAGACCTCAAGGATAAACGCAATTATTTCCGCCAGATCCTTAATATGGCGGATTTCGTTAAGTTCGCCAAGGTGCGGCCCCTCCCCGATGATAATGTCGAGGCTTTCGACAATGCTTATAAGTTCGTCGAGGAAACCAAACCGCAGCCTCTCCCCGAGGAGTCGCAGAACACCAATGGCGTCGTTATCCCGCAGAAAGTACCTGCCAAGAAGTTCCAGCTCAAGAAAAAGAAAGGAGGTAAAGCATGATTTTCGCCAAGCCTTATCTTCTCTTCCTCCTCATATTGCTTATACCCCTCGTGGCGTGGTATGTCTGGAAGTGGCGCAAGTCCGACCCCTCTGTCGGCGTCTCTACTGTTGCCCCGATCCTCTCTTTCGGCACTCCCTATAAGGTGTGGTTGATGCATGTGGCTTTCGCCCTGCAGGTTATCGCCGTCGGCGCGGTCATCGTGGCGTTGGCTCGCCCTCAGACCCACGATAGCCAACATTCTTCCAGCATCGAGGGCACTGACATCGTCCTGGCTCTCGACATCTCCAGCAGTATGCTCGCCAATGACCTCCAACCCAACCGTATCCAGGCTGCCAAGGAGGTGGCTTCGAAGTTCGTATCACGACGCGACCATGATAATATCGGCCTCGTCGTCTTCTCCGGTGAAAGCCTCTCGCTGATGCCCCTCACCACCGACCGTGCCTCGGTCATCAATGCCATCTCTGCCGCCCAAACCGGAGCTCTCAATGATGGTACTGCTATCGGCGACGGTATCGCTTCGGCAATCAATCGCCTTATCTCCGGTCAAGCCAAGTCGAAGAGCATTATCCTCCTCACCGATGGTACAAACAATGCCGGTGATGTCGCACCCGCTACTGCCGCCCAAATCGCCAAGCAGAAGGGTATACGCATCTATGCAATCGGTGTCGGTACCAACGGCTCGATACAAATCACCGACCCTTACGGCTTCTCCACAACTACGATGGAAACCAAAATCGATGAGGCTGCCCTAAAAAGCATCGCCTCTGCCACAGGCGGTAAGTATTTCCGTGCCACCGATACTCATACGTTGAGAAATGTCTTTGCCGAAATCGACCAACTCGAGAAGTCAAAGATCAATGTCAACAATTATACACAGACCGAGGAGAATTTCTTACCCTGGATCTTGATCGCTGTCGCCGCTCTCGCCATCAGCCTCTTGCTCCGCTATACTCTCTTGCGACGTGTCCCCTAATTTCGTCTCGCTATGTTTAGTTTCGCATATCCTTATCTGCTATTTCTCCTGATTCTCGTGCCGGTGATTGCCTTGCTCTATTTCCTGGCACGTAGGGCACGTAGCAGTAAACTTAAAAAGTTCGGACGCCGCGAGGTGCTCGCTTCGCTTATGCCCGAGGTCTCTCCCTATAAACCCCCTCTGAAACTCATCTTCGCCCTCTTGGCGCTTACTTCTCTTATCTTCGCTCTGGCGCGCCCTTGGGGTGGTATCAAGGATGAGAAAACCGTCAAGAAGGGTATCGAGGTCGTTATCGCTGTCGATGCCTCTAATTCGATGTATGCATCCGCCGGCGATTCCCCCGATGGACCCGACCGTATGCGCACCGCCAAACTTATCCTCGAGAAGCTTATCAACCGCCTCGATAACGACCGCGTCGGGCTTATCGTTTATGCCGCCAAGGCATATACTCTCATCCCCGTCACTAATGACTATGTGTCGGCGAAAATGTTCCTCAATTCGATCGATCCCTCCCAGATCGCTCAACAGGGCACCAATATCACCGATGCTGTCAGCATGGCTGTCGCTTCTTTCAGCGAGGATAAAAATATCGGTAAGGCGATCATCCTTATCACCGACGCCGAGGAACTCGAGGATAAGGAGAGCGTCATGAATGCAGTTAAGGAGGCCGCTTCGCGTGGAATCCAAGTCAATGTCATCGGTGTCGGCTCGGCTACTCCCGTCACTATCCCCGAAAATGGCGGACTTATGATCGATGACCAAACCGGACAACCTGTCCGCACTGCCCTCGACGAAAAACTCGCTGCCGATATCGCCGCTAAGGGTAAGGGTATATATGTCAATGCTTCCGCTTCCGACGCTCTCAATGACCTCGATGCGCAACTCTCGACTCTCAAGAAGTCTACTCTCCAGTCGAGCTCTTATTCCAAACATGATGAACTTTTCTATATCTTCGCCATCATCGCTCTCGTTTGCTTGGTAATAGATATCTTGCTGCTCGACACTAAGATCAGCTGGCTCGATAAGTTCACTTTCTTTAAAAAGGAGGATAAGAAATGAATGTAATGAATGTGCTTAATATCAAGGTCTTAGCCCTCTGCGCTATCCTCGTTGCTGCTGTCGCAACCCCGGTGTCTGCTCAGTCGACTCGCGCCGAACGCCGACATATCAACACCGGTAACCGCCTCTATGAGCAGAGTAAGTTTGCCGATGCTCAGCGAGAGTATCAGGCTGCCCTCAAGGCTAACCCCTCTTCCGCTGTAGCTACCTACAACCTCGGTCTCTCTCAGCTCCGCCAGATCAAAAATCTCAAGGATACTACCTCCAAAAATGCCGGCCTTCGTAAGGAGGCGGTTAGCAATCTCTCTGCCGTTGCTAATATGGCTGCATCCAAACCGGGCCTCGCCGCTAAGGCTAATTATAACCTCGGTAATATGGAGTTCAATTCCGAAAATTATAAGGGGGCTATCGATTATTATAAGCAGTCGCTCCGCATCGACCCCTCTGATGAACGTACTCGCAAGAACCTCCGTATAGCCCAAAAGAAACTCCAACAGCAGCAACAGCAAAACCAAGATAAGAAGGATCAAGATAAGAAGGATCAGGATAAACAAGACCAAGACAAGAAGGATCAGCAGCAACAGCAGCAGAAGCAGGATCAACAGGATCAGCAGAAGGATCAGCAGATCAGCCCCCAAACTTCTCAGCAGATTCTTCAGGCTGTCGATAATAAGGAGAATGCCGTCAGGGCTCGTGTTAACAAAGCCAATTCCGGCAAGAAGTCGGGTGAGGCTGCAAGAAGTGTCAGAAGATGGTGATGCGTCGTATATTCTTTACCCTCTTGGCTATCCTCTTCTGCATACCTGCTGTGTGTGCAGATAGCCCGGCGCGTGATAAGGCTCCCGAGCTTTTCATCGAGTGTGTCCTCGGTGATGATGTCATCTATGAGCGTCAACCCGTCTCTGCGGTCATCACCCTCTTTAGCACAACTCCCGATGTGGCTTCCGCCGATGTCATCTCAGATGTCGCACTCAATAAGGGGGAGTTCGCATCCC
>JBJEDL010000033.1:0-7362 GCA_051872035.1 Lepagella sp. | reverse complement strand
CGACGAATGTAGACAAAATCAGCCTCCTCCAGATTCATCAGAATCGACATCACCGCCAATCTCAACTGAGAGTGAAGCAATGGGTCAAGTTCTTTCATAGTTCCTCCTTGGCGTTAGCCTTTAAAATATGACCCGGAATGATCATCATGCAGATGAAAGCCACGATAAAGAGGGGGATAGCCCACCAGGCGGAGAGCACTACCCCACCCGCCAGGCAGCAGAGTGTAACAATACCAGCTAAGAGCCCTATGGCACCACCTGCGATCAGGGGTTTGACACCGAGCAAGATGCCATCTACCATCTCAGCAAAACCGACAAAGCCGAAAGCGAAGAATAACATAGCACCCCAGCAATCATAACTGCCGAATAGCAACAACCCCAAGCAAACGAATGTAATCACGATGGCACTATAACCGACGATGCTCCAGACGCCGGAACTCACCTTATCGAAATATGACTTGGTGCCTGCCCGGACACGATGGCGACGTGCCAAGACCGGAGAAAAGGTGCCGCCAACGATCCAGATGAGAAACCAAAGCCAATTAGCGGCAGGATGTCCGTTAGTGAGCCAAAGCAAGATGGCCACTGCAAGTGCGACAGCGACAGAGAGATAGCCCCAGAGGAGCAAGATCGAACCATTGCAGAGATGGCTATGCGACTTGGTGCGATCGATCATTTCGGTGATGATGGCAAGACTTTCAGCCTGAGAAATTTTTCTATCTTCCATAACAAAAAGGGTAAATTGAAGTTAGACATATTGATTTTGGTTGCAAATATAATATAGTTTATTTTATAAACCAAATAAAATCATAAACTATTTTAAAATTTCTACTTAAAAAAATTGAGGAAGATCTTAGAGCGCGTTCATTAGGGAGTATCCCTTAGAGCGTGTTCCTTAGAGTGTGTTCCTTAAAAATGCAGATTCTTGCGAATTATTTCCAATATGGCATCCGGGGATATTGAGGAGAGACAACGTAGGTCTCGGAATCGGCAAGGTTTATTGCCGAAAACTGAGCATGGGCGGCAAGGCAACGAATCATTTTGGCAGACAATACTCAGCGAAGCATGCCAAGGGGCGAATCCGCAATAGGGATGGGTAGCGCCCCAGATCGAGAGGGTAGGAGCACCGGCTATGGCGGCAAGGTGCATATTTCCGGAATCCATAGTCACCACCAGGTCGAGATGATTGAAGAGGGAGAGTTCAACACCGAAACCATAACCCTTTCCGGCGAGAGAAACTACGCAAGGGAACTTTTGCGCCCAGGCATCGAGGATCTGCGTTTCATGCTTACCGCCACCGAAGAGGAACACCTTGAGTTTTCGACCCTGATTGGCAAAATCGGCGATGCGTGCTATCAGCCTCTCCATCATGTCGATGGGATAGATCTTGCCGGGATGAGCGGCAAAGGGTGCGATGCCGATCCACCGGCAATCCTCTTGTCGGGGAGGGGTAACAGCGGCGAAAGCATCGGTGGGTGCTTCACGACGGCCACCGAACAGGGTATCGAACTTCACCTCCACGGGAAGACCGGCATCGGCAAAGATGTCGAAATATCTATCCGACTGAGAGCGGATCGGGGATAAAACCTTGAAATGAGGGCGAGTGAGGCGACGGCGTTGACGGCGCGGTTTAACAAGGTGATAAGCAGGCACGCCATGTATGCGCAGAAAAAGGGATAGCAACCTTGTTCTCAGCACATTATGCAGATCGACAAGACTGTCGGGATGATAAGTCTGATAGAGATAATCGGCGAGGCGTCGTATACCTGAGATGCCATGATAATCGGCACGCAAATCGACACCCTCCACGCGCAGATTGGCGGGAGGGTTTAGGAATATTGAGGAGAATCCCCGGCGGGTCACCACGACGAATAGGATGTCGGGGTACGAGCGGCAAGCGCTATAGATTGTGGGGATGGTCAGCGCCACATCACCGAGCGCCGAAAAGCGGGTGATAAGCAGGCGTCGAGAGAAAGAGGGGTCGGGATTACTTTCCACCATAAAGCACGGGGTTGGTATCCTCGTCATTATACATCTTCATCTGACGATAGACCTTCATATACTTGCGTCCGGCGGCGATATCGTCGATCAGGGCATTGATGGCAGAGATCAGGTCGACACGCTGCTGGAGGAGGATATCGAGTTTGCCTGCGCACTTGGCGCGGTGGGCATCATCGGCATCGGGGCGATGCGCCTCGAGGTCCATGTGATAGATCTTGAGCGCGAGGATCGAGAGACGGTCGAGCGCCCAAGCGGGGCTTTCGGTATTGATGGTAGCATCGGGGAGGACTTGGACATCGGCATACTTATCGCGGAGCCAACTATCGAGTTCCTCGACCATATCGGTGCGATCTTGGTTGGAGGCATCGATGCGGCGTTTCAGCGCCAGGGCAGCCACCGGGTCGATGTTGGGATCGCGGATGATATCCTCGAGATGCCATTGCACGGCATCTATACGATTCTTGGCATAGAGCACACCCTCGATCGACTTGGGATCGTAGGGACAGCGAGTGGGAGCATCGACATTATCATCGATATGATAATCGGCCACCGACTGTTGGAAAATATCGTAACACTTATCAGCGAAATTCATAACTTTCAAAAGGGATTAAGTAACAAAACACAAATTTAAGTAAAAAAAGGGATTTTCCCAACTAAAATAAAATTTATAAATTTGTGGACAGATAAAAAGAGAGACTAATGAGAAAGAGAATGAAAGAGATAATGGGATGGTGGCACAGTGTGCTGATCTTGGGAATAATCCTCTATCTGACGTTGACACCAGATCCGATGTCGGGTCAAAAGATACATCTCTTCGAGGGTGCAGACAAGGTGGTGCACTGTTTCATGTTTATAGCGCTCTCGGCAGCAATGGTCTATGACATGACAGTGAAAAGTCGGCAGAGACATATAAGAGCCGGAGAGGGACTGGTGCTTGCTCTGATCTGCATATTGATCGGCGGCATGGATGAGTTGGCTCAGAGATATTGGGTGACGGGACGCAGTGGCGATCTACTCGACTTCGGAGCAGACATAGCCGGAAGCATCATCGGCACAGTCGGAGCACATCTATGGCTCAAGCATAGGCAGCAAAGCGGCGATTAATCGCAATGACACGCGACACGGCTCTTAGCGAAGAGATGGCATATCTCATTGGCCCAAAGCACTATAGAAGTAGAGGCAATAATGATCAGCCAGTCGATCACATTTAGAGACACAACGCCAAAGAAACCGCCACCGAAAGTCACGATAGCAATCTGTCCTATCAAGATGGCGCCGGCAATAAGGAGGAAACCTCCACACCCCTTGAAATGGAAAGCCGAGCGTCCCGACTCGAACGAGCGAGTATTGAACATATTCCAGAACTGGAAGAAGACGAAGGTCGTAAAGAAGATCGAGAGTTCGTAGGGAGTGAGGCGAGCCACATCATCGGCGGGACAGTTACCCACATGTAGCAGTGAAGTCAGATCGACATGTTCCAAATAGAACAAGAGTCCGAAGAGCAGCAAGAAGAATATGCCGCCGACACCGAAGATGAAACGGCTCATGTGTCGCGAGATGATAAAAGCAGATCGCGATCGAGGAGGCACTTGCATCACCTTGCGCGAAGGGGGCAGAGTAGCGAAAGCCACGGCGGCGAAAGTATCCATAATCAGATTTACCCATAGCATTTGAGTCACCGAGAGGGGAGTTTCCGTACCCATAAAAGCCCCGACGAGCACCGTGAGGCAAGCCACGACGTTGACCGTAAGTTGGAAGATGATAAAGCGTTGGATATTCTGATAGAGAGAACGCCCCCACATCACAGCCCTGCCAATCGAAGAGAAAGAATTATCGATGATGGTGATATCGGAAGCCTCCTTGGCAACGGAAGTACCGTCGCCCATAGAGAGGCCGACATGTGCCGCCTTAAGAGCGGGGGCATCATTGGTGCCATCACCGGTGACAGCCACCACCTCATCATTGGCTTGGAGCGCCTCAACGAGGCGTCGCTTGTCGAGAGGCCGAGCGCGAGCGATGATCTTGATTTTTGGGGCACGGCGTTTAAGTTCCTCGTCGTTCATAGCGCCAATTTCCGTGCCGGTGATAACGGCATCCTTGCCATCGACCTTATCATCCCAGAGGCCGATCTGTCGACCGATCTCGAGAGCAGTTCCGGGGGTATCTCCGGTAACGATTTTGACCTTAATACCGGCATTGATCACCTCGCTGACAGCCGCGGGCACATCCTCGCGCACGGGGTCGGAGATAGCCACAACGCCGACGAATCGGAGCGACTCAGCCTCAATCATGCCATCGACGATGCCCGGCTGGTCGGGAGCCAAGGTGGCAACGGCAAAGCCGAGAGTACGCATGGCCTGCTTCTGATAGCCGGCCAAAAGAGAATCGATGGCATCACTGTCTATACTTCTCTTATCTGCACACATCCGATATACTATCTCCGGGGCACCCTTGACGAATAAGAGTCTATCGCCGGAGGGCGTTATCACCGAAGTAGCCATATACTTACGTTCGGTGGAGAAAGGCAGTTGGGCTATAACCTTAGACTCGAACCTCATATCGAGGTAATTGACTCCTTGGGCATAAAGCCAGAGGAGGAGAGCCCCCTCAGTAGGATTTCCGATCACCTCGGGGGCTTGATCGGAGATATGAAGTTGGGCTGTAGAATTGACTGCCATGCCTCGACAGATCATATCCTGATCGTCGAAACCGAAGAACTCCGTGCTATAGACTTGCATCTTATTTTGAGTGAGAGTGCCGGTCTTATCGGTGCAGATGACAGTGGCGGCCCCCATAGTCTCGCAGGCATGGAGTTTACGCACGAGATTGTTGGTGCGGAGCATCCGTCTCATGGAATAAGCCAGAGCGAGAGTCACCGCCATGGGGAGCCCCTCGGGGACAGCCACCACGATTAGCGTGACAGCGACCATGAGCGACTGCAAGATATAAGCCACGAGATCCATCCATTGGAAATCGGGGAACTCGATAAAGAACATCACAATACGCCCCACGACTACCAGGGCTGCTACGGCGTAAGAAATCCATGTAACGACTCGGCCGAGGCCTTCAAACTGCTCATCGAGAGGGGTTTTGACGCCATCATCGATACCGGCGGCATGGAACACCTTTCCATGTTCGGAACTATCGCCGACAGCGGTGACGCGCATCACGCCATGCCCCTCCATCACCTTAGTGCCGCGCATCACGGCGTCGGTGGGATAGGTAGCATCGGAATCGAAGAGAGCCGGGTCGGTATGCTTGTGGCACATCGGTTCGCCGGTGAGAGTAGACTCGTCGACATTGAGCATCACCGCCTCGAGTAGTTGACCGTCGGCAGGTATCTCCTCGCCTGTGTTGAGGATTACGACATCGCCGACCACGACATCCTTGCGAGGCACTTGCGACACATTGCCATCGCGGAGCACCTGCACCGGCTGGTCGTCATTCACCTTATTGAGGATAGAGAACTCACGGTCGGCCTTCGCTTCGAAGATAAAAGAGAGGCCGGTGGCAAGCAGTATGGCTATAAAGATGCCGATCGGTTCGAAGAAGACCGAGAAATCGCGGTCCAAGCCGAAATACTCATAGCAAGATATGCCGATAGAGAGGGCTCCCGCCACGAGCAGGACTATAATCAGGGGATCGCCAAACTTACGGAGGAACTGAATCCAGAGGGACTCCTTGGCTTGGGGAGTCAATATATTCGCGCCATATTTCGAACGGCTCTCCTCCACCTGAGCGGAAGTCAAGCCCTCAAAACGATGATAATTTGCCATAGAGGGAGAATATCAGACGTCAGAAAAAATTGTTAAGAGCACATTCTATTATCAGTCGCGAGAGAAGAGGTCGCGAGAATAGATTTTGTCGGCTACATCCTTGAGGTCGTCGGAGGTGCGGTTGGCGAGGATGGCTTGGCTACGGCTCTTGAACACGTCGAGGTCGTTGACGACTTCAGATCCGAAGAAGGTGGTGCCATTGGGGAGGGTGGGTTCGTAGATGATTACCTTCGCTCCCTTAGCTTTGATACGTTTCATCACACCCTGGATAGAGGAATGGCGGAAGTTGTCGCTATTCGACTTCATAGTGAGGCGGTAGACGCCGATGACACATTCACGCTCAGGCATTGAGCCATAGACACACTGTTCGGAATAATTATAATAGCCTGCCTTTTTGAGCACCTGATCGGCGATGAAATCCTTGCGAGTACGGTTGCTTGCCACGATAGCCGACATCATGTTTTGGGGCACGTCGGCGTAATTGGCGAGGAGTTGTTTGGAGTCCTTGGGGAGGCAATATCCGCCATAACCGAAAGAGGGGTTGTTATAGTGAGTTCCGATACGGGGGTCGAGGCCGATACCTTCGATTATGGCTTTGGGGTCGAGACCTTTAACTTCGGCGTAAGTATCGAGTTCGTTGAAATAGCTGACGCGGAGAGCCAAGTAAGTGTTGGCGAAGAGTTTGACAGCCTCCGCCTCGGTGAGACCCATATATAGAGTTGGGATATCCTGTTTGATGGCACCCTGCTGCAAGAGAGCGGCGAAAGTATGTGCCTTCTCCTCGAGGAGGTCGCGGTCGGTGAGACGGGTAACTGCCTCGTCGAATGGGGAGGGTGTATCATCTTTGGAGAGGACCGGGAATCCGGCGATGATGCGCGAGGGGTATAGGTTGTCGTATAGGGCTTTGGACTCGCGAAGGAACTCCGGGAAGAATATAAGGTTGAACTTCTCGACACCGCGAGCGGCATACTTGACATACAGGGACTTGCAATAACCTACAGGGATGGTGGATTTGATCACCATCACGGCATTGGGGTTGACGCTGAGCACGAGGTCGATTACATCCTCGATGCAATGGGTATCGAAATAATTTTTGACAGGGTCATAATTGGTAGGGGCAGCGATAACGACGAAATCGGCGTTGGCGTAAGCGGCGGCGCCATCGAGGGTGGCGGAGAGGTCGAGTTGGAAGTCGCGAAGGTAGCGCTCGATATACTCATCGCGAATCGGAGATAAGCGACGATTGATAAGGTCGACCTTCTCAGGGATGACGTCGACGGCGGTGACATGATTATGTTGCGCCAAGAGAGTGGCGATGCTGAGACCGACATAACCGGTGCCGGCAACCGCGATATTATAACTATCCATAAACGACAAAATAAAAAGATAACGAGCTGATCGTCTGCTACATTTTGCGCAAATCATAACAACGACAGAGATAAGGGCATAGCGTTCTGCATCCGACCGAGACTCAAACACATCGCAAAGATAATAAATATAATCGAAAGAGAGAAATTGCGCTTGTTAAAAGAAACCTAAAATCCGCAAGCAATCTCAATGGCAATCTCAATTGCAGTAAAGAGCT
>JBJEDL010000032.1:0-31429 GCA_051872035.1 Lepagella sp. | reverse complement strand
ACGACCCCCTGATTAACAGTCAGGTGCTCTAACCAACTGAGCTACTGAAGCAAAAATTTCTTACGAAAGAACTTGAAATTTCAGAGCCTCTGCCCCGTCTGATTTCAAGCAAATATGTCCTCAAAACGACACCCCGAGGGGCACTTTTTCGTTTTGACTCGGCAAAATTACAAAAAGTTTGGGAAACCACCAAATTTCCGAGAAAAATATTTGAAATAAAAAAGTCTCTTCACAAAATAAGGGGGTAATATAGAAAAAATCTCTGAAAAATGTTAACTTTGTAGTTTGTTAGACAAATTATGTAGTTTTTCAAACAAAATCAGTCTTAACTATCCCGGAAACTAATGGAAGAAGAGGATCTACAGAATATAGAGGAA
Organism: Lepagella sp.; assembly: GCA_051872035.1. Classification (GTDB taxonomy): domain Bacteria; phylum Bacteroidota; class Bacteroidia; order Bacteroidales; family Muribaculaceae; genus Lepagella. The sequence continues at coordinate 31,052 of JBJEDL010000032.1, read as the reverse complement.
GAGGAGGCGCTGAAAAGCGACGAGGCTTCCCGCCGGCGACGCAAGCCACGGAGATGGTATAACTATGTGCTGAGAGTAATACTCGCCATAGTTGTCTTCGTGTTGCTTATACCGGTGATGCTCTATATTCCTCCGATCCAGGATTTCGCCGTCGGAGTCGCCACCCGTCAGGTAAAAGCGAATACCGGCATGGATATCAGTATCGGGCGGTTGCGACTCTCCTTCCCGATCCGAGTGCATCTGCAAGATGTATATATAGTGGAGGCGACAGGCGACACGATGGTGCGAGCCCGCGAGGCGATAGCCGATGTGAAGATGATGCCCCTCCTCAAGATGGATGTCAAGCTCAATACACTGCGTCTCGACGATGGATATTACCGCATGGTGTCGGCAGACTCCTCGATGGTGATGGCGATACATGCCGGCATGCTCGAGGTGGACGATAAGAGCGAGATGAACATCGCCACCTCCCATCTTTCGATCAACAAGGCGCAACTTCGCGACGGGCACGTCTCCTTATATATGAATGTATGGAAGAAGAAAGAGACACCCGACACGGCGGCATCACAGTCGGCACCCTTTGTGATCAAAGCCAACGAGCTCGACTTGCAAAACTTCACCTTCGGGATGTCGATGTTGCCTACTATCGACACCCTCAACCTGAAGATGCGCCACATCTCCCTGAGCGATGCACAGATCGACTTGGGTAAGAATATTGTGGAATGGCGCCGCGCCTCGATGGCAGGTGGCGACATCACCTATCTGACGCCGACAGCGGAATATATCAAGACACATCCGGCACCTCCACCGACACCCTCCACCGGTCCACCGATGCAGATCCGTGGTCACGAGATCGAGGCAGACTCGTTGCGCGTGCTTTATGCCGTGAAAGAGGCGAAGCCGCTGCCCGGTTTTGATGCCTCCTACATTCAGTTAGAGAATGTATCGTTAGGACTTCGCGAGTTTTACAACGAATCCTCTACCGTACGCCTCCCCATCACCCGACTGACAGGCAGGGAGAGGAGCGGCCTGCAGATCACGCATGGCGAGGGGACAGTGGCTATAGACTCGATCGGTCTGAAATTGCAAGGATTGTCAATCCGCACCCCCTATACGAGCATCGATGCCGATGCCGACGTGCCCTTTGCGCTGATGGCACTTGAGCCGCACACCGACATGATGGTGGCGGCAGATGGTCACCTCGGGCTTGCCGACATCAACGCCTTCATGCCGGCACTCCGGGAGATGACTGCTATGGTGCCGGCAGGGAAACCTCTCAACTTCGACATTCGTGCCGACGGCAGCCTCAGTGAGCTGACGGCAGAGCGGCTAAAGATCGAGATGCCGGGAGTGGTAAGAATCGGCGCTTCGGGCATGGTGCGTAATCCATTAGACATCAACAAGATGCAGGCACGCATCAAATTCGATGGCGTGCTCAACGATCCGAGAGTAGCCTCAAATATAATAGCCATCAACGATATCACCATACCCTCACTCACCATCGACGGCAACGCCACAGTCGATGGCAACGCCTACGGTGCCGACTTCCGACTCGCCACGCCACAAGGCGACTTGGCGGCTATGGGGAAAGTGGCGCTGACACCTGAGACCTATTCCGCTGATCTGACTGCCGTAGACTTCAACGTGGCGCAATTCATGCCCTCGATGGGAATCGGCGTGGTGAGTGCCAACATCGTAGCCAACGGCAGGGGATTCAACCCGATAAGTGGCAAGGCAGTGACCGATGCACAGATCAGAGTGGATCGCATCGACTACAATCAGATGACACTCCGCGACATACGGATAGATGCCCTGATCGACCAAGCCGGGGTGATCACCCTCGATGCCAACTCGGCGAACCCGGGACTCGACTTGATGGTGAGAGGTAGCGGTGAGATTCATCCCGAGTTATACAGCTTCGACTTGGATGCCGACATACGCGATCTGGATCTGAAGCGACTCGGCATGATCGACAGCGTCTGCTATGCCTCGGGACGCATCGCGCTGAAAGGATCGATGAGTCCCGACATGGAGGTGTGTGACATCGACTTGCGATCGAACTCACTCACAGGGTGTTATGGTAGCCAATATATCAATCTGCCGGAGGGTATCGACCTGCGATTCATCGGCGATCCGGTCTCCACGCAGTTGGCACTACGGTCGCAGCAAACCGACATAGACTTCCACGCCTCAGCCGGACTCAAAGGGCTGATGGCATCGATGGATAAAGTGATGGCAGAAGTCAATCGTCAGATGGAAGCCAAGTCACTTGAGATGACCAAGATAAGTCACGAACTGCCGACATTTGACTTGCGTCTGAACGCATCGGGCCGAGGCTTGCTGAGCCAATTCTTGGAGCCTCAAGGGGTAATGCTCGACACGCTATATGCCGAGATCAGCAACGTAGACTCGCTGATCAATGGGCGTGTCGGGGTATACAACATCAAGAGCACGGCGGCGAATATCGACACGGTGACCTTCAACATCGATCAGCGTGGCGACATGGTGGACTACCTGCTGCATGTCGGCAATCGTCGCGGCACACTCGACGAATTTGCCAAAGTCGACCTGAGCGGCTATGCCGGTGCCAACCGTATGAGTGTCTTCCTCAAGCAGTGGAACATCAAGGGAGAGCAGGGCTATCGCATCGGTCTTACAGCCGCAATGCAAGACTCGATCGTCACTGCCCACGTCACCCCCTTGAAGTCGACGATCGCATATCTGCCATGGTCGTTCAATAAAGACAACTACGTCGACTTCAACCTCAAGAACATGCAGATGGAAGCCAAGCTCGAGGCGAAATCAGCGGAGAGTAGCATCAAGATTATGACAGAAAAAGATCAGGAAGAGCGCAATAACCTATTGGTAAAGATCGACAACCTCCATATCGAAGACTTCCTGCAAATGTCGGCGATGGCACCTCCGGTGAAGGGAACCCTCGACAGCGACCTGCGTGTGCTCTACCATGACAACCGATTTGTGGGTGGCGGCGACGTGTCGCTCCATAATCTATATTACGAAAAGACACGCGTCGGCGACTTCGACCTCAACCTCAATGCGGGATATGGCTTCGATATGTCGACCGACCTTCGTGCCGGGCTCAAGATCAACGGCCAAGAGGCGGCATCGACCTACATCAGCCTCAAGCCGGGAGAGAACCAGGAGCTTCATGCCGACACGGTAGGTGTGTCTCTGACCCACTTCCCCTTGGACATCGCCAACGGATTCTTGGACAATATGCTCGTGCTCGATGGCGATGTCAATGGCGATATGAGCCTTAGCGGTTCGCTGAGCAAACCGATCATCAACGGCGTGATGAGTTTCGACTCCGTAACGGCACGGATCCCACAATTTGACGCCACGCTGAAGGTGACCGACGACAAGCTCTCGGTGGTGAATAATGTACTGGAGCTCAAAGATTTCGACATATATGGCGCCAACGACAATCCATTGAGGCTCAATGGCTCGGTCGATGCCAAAGACTTCGACAAGATGATGATCGACCTGAAGGCGACAGCCACCGAGTTCCAGCTCATCAAGAGCAACAGCCGTTCGCGTGGCGACATCTTCGGCAAGATCTTCCTGACACTAAATGCCGGGGTGAAGGGACCGATGCAACGACTCGATGTCAATGCCGACCTTCGTGTGCTCGACAAGACCGACGCTACCTATCGACTCAATATGGCACCGGCTGATCTCCAGATACAGAACCAGGATGACGTGGTAAGATTCGTCAACTACAACGACTCCGCAGCCATGGCGGCGAAAGACAGCGTAGTGGAATCGCCCCTCAACATGAAGATCAAGGCACAAGTGCAGATCGCTTCGGGCACTCACATAGCGGTGTTGCTATCATCCAACGGCACCGACAAGGTGGAGATCAACCCCACCGCTACCCTCAACTATAGCCAGAACTATATGGGAGATATGACCATGACCGGCACGCTGAAACTGGGTGAGGGTTATGCTCGCTATGCCATACCGGTGGTGGGTGAGAAGAACTTCGCGTTCGACCCCAACAGCTCGATCACCTGGATGGGCGATGTGCTCAATCCGACCCTCGACATCACAGCCACCGACAAGGTGAAAGCAAATGTCAACGACGGCTCTAACTCCCGACTGGTAAACTTCGACGTCATACTCCATGCCACCAACACGCTTGAGAACCTGAACGTGGCGTTCGACCTCTCGACCAATGAAGATCTTTCCATACAGAACGAGTTACAGTCGATGAGTGCCGACCAGCGACAGACACAAGCCATGAACATGCTCCTCTATGGGCAATATACCGGTCAGAACACCAAGACCAACACCTCGGGAGAGAACATCCTCTACAGCTTCTTGGAATCGCAGCTTAACTCCTGGGCTGCCAAGGCTATCAAGGGTGTGGATCTCAGTTTCGGCGTCAACCAATATGACAAGACCACCGATGGCGTCACCAACACCGAGACCAGCTATAGCTATCAGGTGTCGAAGACCCTCTTCAACAATCGCTTCAAGATACAGGTCGGGGGCAACTACTCCACCGATACCGACGATAGCGACATAGCCCAGAACCTTGTGAGCGATGTCAGCCTCGAATATGTGATCAAACAGTCGCAAAGCACCAATATGAGCGCCAAGCTATTCCGACACAGCGACTTTGAGAACATACTGGAGGGAGATATCACGGAGATGGGTGCCGGTATTGTGGTGAAGCGCCGCATTGAGACGCTGTCGAAATTCTTCAGTTTCTTACGCAAGCGCAAGAAGAAGAAGACTACGACACCTGCCGCCGTCGAGAAGAGCGACAGCGTGGCATTGCCGGCACGTGTCGACAGCATAAATAGCGGAGCCGAAGCTCCTGACACCAAATAGGATGAGAGAGGAGAGAAAGATAATATGAGAAAAAAGAGCATATATATAATAAGGTGTGTTACGCTGCTGATCGTCGCCGTCGTGGTGATGATGCTCTCCTCATGCTCCACGACGCGGAGGATCCCCCAGGGCGAACTGCTCTACAACGGAATGTCGATACATATCGACGCTCCGGAGGGTGAGCGGCTTCCCGACGAATTGAAGAGCGACCTTACCACCTCGGTCAATGTCAAGCCCAACAACCCCTGGCCTCTGATCTCCCCCTACAAGAGGAGTCCACTGCCGATCGGACTTTGGGTATACAACAACTGGAACGACTCCGCCAAGGGTCTGAAGGGTTGGCTCTACGATAAGCTTGTGGCGCAACCGGTGCTCGTGAGCGATGTCAAACCGGAGACACGCCTCAAGATGCTCAAATCCATCCTCCACAACAATGGATATTTCGACTCATCAGTGAGCTATGAGCTGCTCAACCGGGAAGGGTCGAAGAAGGGTAAACTGGACTATAAGGTCGAGACCGGCACCCCCTACCCTATCGACACCATCGTATATTTCAACGACGACAGTTCGGCAGTCAAGCACTTCATCGACTCGGTGGCGAGGATGAGCCGCTACTTGGTGAAGGGTGAGAGATTTTGTGTAGACTCCCTCTCGGCGGAGCGTGTGAGGATAGCCAACGCCATGCGCAACAAGGGCTATTACTACTTCCGCCCCGAGTATATCGAGTTTCTTGCCGACAGTGTCAGCACCCCGAAGAGTATCGGGCTTAAGATGGTATTGTCGGACAAGACTCCCCATCTCGCCACTCTGAAATGGAAGACCGGCAAGGTCCACACGACCCTCTTGCGGCGCAGCAAGCGCAATCCCGGCACTCCCGACACGTTGCAAACCGAGCGTGGCGAACTGGTGGTGTATCGACCGCAACATCTGCGTAAGAACCTGATACCCTCGTGCATCAGCTTCAGAGAGGGTCGCACCTTCTCTGTGCGGCAGATGGACCGTACGCAGACGCGCCTCTCGCGCCTCGGCATCTTCGGAAGCATCGAGATACAACCTATACCGGTGGACACCACCGACGAGAATCCCACCCTCGATGTCTACATCACCTGTCGCTATGAGCGACCCATCGAGGCATCCATCGAGATGAACGTCACCTCGAAATCAAACTCCTATCTCGGCCCCGGTCTTATCTTCGGACTCACCCATCACAATCTATTCGGCGGCGCTGAAGTGCTGAACGTGCAACTCAACGGCAGCTACGAATGGCAGACAGGCAGAAACAAATCGTCGGTGCTCAATAGCTATGAGATCGGAGCCTCTGCTTCGTTGGCATTCCCGCGACTCTTGGCTCCCAACTGGATCCGCCGCACCAAACGCGAGCTCAACTGGACCACTATCTCGCTGAAAGCCGACTTTCTGAACCGTCCCCACTATTTCCGGATGGCGGAGTTCTCTGCCGGCATCACCTACGATTGGAACCATAACCGCAATGTAACCAACCAGTTTACCCCCTTCAAGATATCCTACACCAAGTTGCTGAAGACCACCGAGACCTTCGACTCGATCATGCGAGAGAATCCGGCGGTGGCGCTCAGCTTCCAGAGCCAATTCATCCCCGAGATGAGCTATACCTACAACTATGACAAATGGCTCGAGAGGGAGAAGAACAATGGTTTCCATCTGCAATTTACGGTCAAAGAGGGAGGCAACATCTTCTGGGGTCTTTGGCGGATGTGTGGCGTCAAAGGGCAAAAAGAGCTCTTCGGCATGCCCTTCTCACAGTTCGTCAAGGCGCAAGCGCAACTCACCTATAATCATCGACTTATCGCCGGGACAAGCCATTGGCTTGTGGCGCGACTCTTCGTGGGCGGGGCTCATGCCTACGGCAACTCCTCGGAGGTGCCCTACTCCGAGCAGTTCTATATCGGCGGTGCCAACTCGATACGCGCCTTCACGGTGCGGTCGGTCGGTCCGGGATGTTACCATGCGCCTAAGAGCGACAAGAATGGCTACTTCGACCAGACCGGTACGTTCAAGTTTGAGCTGAATGCCGAATATCGGTTCCCGATCTTCAGCATCATCCATGGGGCACTTTTCGTCGATGCCGGCAATATCTGGCTGCTCAATGATGACCCACAGCGTCCCGGAGGCACTATCGACGGCAAACGCTTCTTCAAAGACTTGGCACTCGGCACGGGAATCGGACTTCGTGTCGACCTGGGTATGCTCGTGATCCGCGGCGACTTGGGCTATGGGGTGCATGCCCCCTACGACACGGGCAACAGCGGCTACTTCAACATCAAGCCGAAAGATGCCTTTGCCTTCCACCTGGCTATCGGTTATCCATTCTAAGAGCTCGCTCTAAGATGAAGAAATTATCGCGCAATGAACGAATCGGAGCAGGCGTTATCGCCCTGATAGCCATCATCTTGATAGTTATCACCTATCTGATAGCCGGAAGTCGAGTGAACGGAGATGCCGCCGGCGACGTGACCATAACCATCGAGCAAAAAAGCGACACCACCCAAAGCCGGAAAGAATCCCAATCCAAGTCCAAAGAGGACGCCTCCAACGCCGAATCCGACACCACCAAGAAGAAGAAGAAGGGGAAGACAGGCAAAAAAAGGGGGAAGACCGGTAAGCGCGGGAAAAGCGGAAAAGGCGGCACCAAAAGCTCAAAAACAAAATCGGTAAGAGAGAGAGAAGCCAATCCAACGCCACCCCGCGACCTCCTACGCGACACCATCCCCACCAATCCCAAAATACAACCGAAATAACATGTGGTGGGTGGGGAAGATTGTAAAAAGGGGGATAAAAAGTGTGTTGTATAACATATTTTTTTGTAACTTTGCAAAATCAAAGGAAATAACAAATGCAAAACATTCGCAACATCGCCATCATCGCCCATGTGGACCATGGCAAAACTACCCTTGTAGACAAGATGCTACTCGCCGGGCATCTCTTTAGAGATAACCAAACCACCGGGGAGTTGATCCTTGACAACAACGACTTGGAACGCGAACGCGGTATCACGATTCTCTCGAAGAACGTGTCGATCAACTATAAAGACACCAAAATCAACATCATAGACACTCCGGGACACGCCGACTTCGGCGGCGAAGTGGAGCGCGTGCTCAACATGGCAGATGGCTGTCTGCTGCTCGTCGACGCCTTCGAAGGGCCGATGCCGCAGACTCGTTTCGTGTTGCAAAAGGCCATCTCGATGGGTCTGAAGCCGGTGGTGGTAATCAACAAGGTCGACAAGCCCAACTGCCGTCCCGACGAAGTCAACGAGATGGTGTTCGACCTGATGTTCAACCTTGACGCCACGGAAGATCAGCTCGACTTCCCGACGATCTACGGTTCGGCGAAGCAGAACTGGATGAGCACCGACTGGCGCGAGCCGACCGACAACATCACCCCGTTGCTCGATGCCATCATCGACTACATACCGGCTCCACGCAAAATCGAAGGCGACCCCCAGATGCTCATCACGAGCCTCGACTATAGCAACTACGTAGGGCGTATCGCCGTGGGACGCGTGCACCGAGGCACCCTCCGCGAGGGTATGGAGATCGGACTCTGCAAGAAAGATGGGAGCGTAAGCCGCCAGAAGATCAAAGAACTTCACACCTTCGAAGGGATGGGTCGCAAGCGCACCGAGTCTGTGGATAGCGGCGACATCTGCGCCATCGTCGGGCTCGACGGTTTCGAGATCGGCGACACCATCTCCCTCTACGACCGTCCCGAACCGCTACCCCGCATCGCCATCGACGAACCCACCATGTCGATGACCTTCACCATCAACGACAGCCCCTTCTTCGGCAAAGATGGCAAATATGTCACCTCCCGCCATATCCAAGAGCGCCTCGAACGCGAACTCGACAAGAACCTGGCACTCCGCGTCGAGAAGGGTGAACGCGAAGATGCATGGCAGGTCTATGGCCGCGGTGTGCTCCACCTCTCCATCCTGATCGAGACCATGCGTCGCGAAGGATACGAACTTCAGGTGGGACAGCCCAAGGTAATCATCAAAGAGATCGACGGCGTAAAATGCGAACCGATAGAGGCGCTGAGCATCAACGTGCCCGAAGAATACAGCTCCAAAGTCATCGACATGGTGACCCGCCGCAAAGGTGACATCCTCTCGATGAACACGCGCAACGACCGCATAGACATCGAATTCCAGATACCCTCGCGCGGCATCATCGGCTTGCGCAACAACGTGCTGACCGGCACCGCCGGCGAAGCCATCATGGCACACCGCTTCTTGGAATACCAACCCTGGAAAGGGGACATCGAGCGCCGCACCAACGGTTCGCTGATAGCCATGGAGGGAGGCACAAGCTACGCCTACGCCCTTGACAAACTGCAAGACCGCGGCCGCTTCTTCATCTTCCCGCAAGAAGAGGTATATGCCGGCCAGGTGGTAGGCGAGAGTGCCAAAGACAGGGACATCCCGGTGAACGTCACCAAATCGAAAAAGCTGACCAACATGCGCGCCTCCGGAGCGGATGAGAAAGCGAAGATAGTGCCGCCGGTAGTCTTCTCCTTGGAAGAAGCCTTAGAATACATCAAAGAAGACGAATACGTAGAAGTAACCCCCAACCACCTACGCATCCGCAAAATAATCTTAGACGAAAACGAGCGCAAACGCGCCAACCGCAGCTAAGCCTATGTATCGGTATCGTTTTGTAGACATCGCTCGCGGCATCGGTATGCTGTCGGTAGTGATCGGACATCATATCATTCTCTCGAACAGCGGAACGCCTTTTGAGAAATCATTTTGTGACTTCTTCTGGTCGTTCCACATGCCGCTGTTCTTCATTCTATCCGGATACTTCTTCAACATCCAAAAATATTCGATCAAACAACGCCAAACACATCTTATTGCCTTGTGTTGTTACAATATTCGCATCATATTTCTACGACATAATAATCGGGAATGTGCCTGCGGCCAAGCTTATCAAACGCTCTGTAGCTGCCATATTCCTGTTGGTTCAGCCGATAGGTGTATGGTTTCTGCTCTCACTTTTCTGGGGCCGCCTCTTCTGCAAAGTGGCGTTGAAATACAACAAATATCAGATGGGAATAATTACCTTGCTACTGCTCAATGTACTCGTATTAATCATCCCATTTGACATGGTAAAATTCACACCCTTCATGATAAATCGGGCGCTGACCTGTCCGGTATTCATCCTTATCGGCATACTCTGCCGCAGATACTTCCCATTCGAGCGACTGCAAGCGAACCTGCTATACACAGTGATAGCGATACTGATTATGGCAAGTGCACCACTACTCTACTTCGACATGTCGATGTGTGCCTATCCCCTATTTACGATGAACATAGTCACAGCCACAGCACTCACAGCCGGCTTCCTCTATCTATGTTATATCCTTGAAAAGGTAACCTATCCGACGAGCGAGAACGCAACAGAAGTCGCTACAGAGAAAGTCAGAATCGGAGGGGGTAATATAATATACTTATTAAAAAAAGGTATCAACATAATCCTCAGGCTGCCGGTAGACTACATCCGCTACATCGGACGACACTCCTTAGCCGTATTATGTTACCATGCCTTTTTGATCTCAGCGGTAAGACTCCAAGACTACATACCGATAGAGAGCACATTCACAGTAGGGTTAATAGTCTCAATAATAATCTCGATAATAGTCTACCTACAGACCAGCATCCGCAAAATAATCTTAGACGAAAACGAGCGCAAACGCGCCAACCGCAGCTAACTCCAGGCGCCACAACCCGCATCCGACCCGAAAAATCCGCAACCCAATACTAAACGGGGCAGCATCCCACCGATGCCGCCCCGTTTTAATATTTTTTTACAATTTGCAACTTATTTTATTGGCTTTTATCAAAATTTTCTTAAATTTGCGTTACCAACTTTCCGAATTTCTAAAAAGAGATTCGAGAGTTGGATCGGTCAACAACAATAGCAACTTGCAATGGAATTTTCTTGGGGGAGAAGGGTTACTTTGGGGTTGTTGGGGCTTTAATATAAAAAAACGAGATATGAAGCGATTTTTCTTTATACTTTTCTTTATCTTCAGCTTTTGTGGGTACATAAAGGCTGAAGATAAACTTACTTTTCGTATTAAAGAGTTTGGCATGGATCAGTTCGACTTCTCTGCCAAGGATCCGCAATATGAGAAGCATGATGGCAATGGCGATCGGTATGCCATCATCAAGGTAACGTCCAACAATCCCAAAGACAATCTGTCGGAATATAACTTCAACTTTGGGAATATGAAACATATCGTCGTGCCTCATGATGGTGTGTTGTGGGTATATGTTCAGAAGAATGCGAAGATGGTGTCGATAACACGCGAGGGATATCTACCCATCAACAAATATAATCTTCACACCACGATCGAATCGGGTGGCAACTATGTCATGACCTTGACATCGGAGGATAAGCCTGTATATCGGCAGATGGTACAATTTTTGATCACACCGGCAGACTCCAAAGCTGTGGTGATGATCAAGGAAGAAAAAGGGATTTCCAGATTTGAGTTATTCGGCACATCAGACAAGAATGGGGAAGTAGCCAAGAGTCTTGAATATGGCACTTACTTGTATCAAGTAATTGCAGACAATTACCACACGTCAGAGGGGAAATTTAAACTTAACAATGAAAAAGCTGTACACAAAGAGCCGGTTTCCCTCAAGCTACACTCTTCCATGATCACACTTACAGTGGGTGGCAACTCGAATGCCGACATCTATATCAATGGAGAGAAGAAAGGGGTCAAGCGTTGGAGCGGCAGATTGAAAGCAGCTGAATATAAGGTGGAATGTAAATTAGCGAATCATCAAAGCTCCACTCGTACCATCGAGGTATTTGACGACCGAGACAGCTTAATCATTCTGACAGCACCAACGCCGATCATGGGGAAAGTATCAGTCACATCGAGTCCGTCGGAAGCCGATATTATGGTGGATGGCAAACACATCAATGAAAATGGGGATCCCTACGGCAAAACGCCCAAAATCATAGATGTATTAACCGGGAGTCACACTATCACCCTGTCAAAGCCGGGATATAAGATGACGGAAGAACATACGATTACAGTAACCGAAAATCAGACATTGGAGTTGAAGGGAGTGAAGTTAAGCCGCTCGACGAAAGTGTGTATTATCTCAGATCCGAGTGAAGCGGATCTATATATCGATAACTTGCGACAAGGGACTACACCCTACACCTTCGAGACAACTATCGGAGAGCATAAGATTACGCTCAAGAAAGATGGATATAAGGACTTTGACAAGAAGATGGATCTGGGGAGTCGCGACACCATACCGATTGTGTTGAAGGCAAAAACGGAAGCAAGATATTGCTTACACTGGAAAGAGTTTTACTTGGAAGCCGGCCTCACACAGAAATTCGGTTACGGATCATGTATCACCGCCGACTTAGGATTCCACTTCGGGCGCTTCAATATGGAGTTTGGCTACAGTTATGGATTTGCCAAAAGTCCGACCATATACTGGAGCGACCCCTCAACGGAGATTGTATATGAGCGAACCTACCAACCGATGCTAAACGTAACCGGCAAGATAGGTTGTGGATTCGGCATCGGCACACGAGTGAAGATTACTCCACAAGTGGGCTATAGCTTTACACGGTTAAGTTCGCAAGGGACATCAAAAGAGTCCGGAGACCTCGGCTTCTATAATGGGGCATACTCCTCGAGCATAACAGCCGGACTGCGGCTATATTTAGCCATAGTTCCCACCTTCGGAATAAGCGTAACACCGGAATATGACTTTGGGATCCACAAGAGTGATGGATATAAGATACTCTCCGACTTAACGCCGAAGATCAAGAGCATGAGTGAAGGCTTTAATATAAAATTCTCACTTGTACTTTCATTTGGAATGTATCATTATTAATAACGCTCAAGGGCTCACAATACAAACAGAGAATTAAGATGAAACGAGATATAAAAATATTGATATCAGCGATAGTTGCGTTAACGCTGCTTGGAGGCTGTCGAGAGAGTTTGCCATACAGCACCGGCACCTTTGAGCCATCATTATATAACAACGTCCTATCGGTCACGACTCGAGACTTTAAGTTTGGCAATGGAGTTGAGACGAAAGAGGGTCGTATTTATACGGACTATGAATGGGAGTTTGTGGATGTAGCATCATGGCTACAGGCCACGCCCGGCAGCAGCATATCCGACAGCAGCTTCACACTCACCACCTCAGCCAATGAGAATGTCACCGAGCGCACGGCTATCTTTTACCTGACAGCAAGTGCACCCGACGGCAAGATTAGCCGCACGATGACCGCCACCCAGGCGGGCATGGATCCCTATATCAAATTTCCGGAATATGAAGAAAACACTATAGTGACAAGTGGTAGAGCCCAGAACTTGGAGATCGATGTAGAGACCAACATATCATCAGAATTGGTAGCCTCCTTCTCCGAATCTTGGGGTTCGGCGAGATATGACAGTGCCAATAAAAAAGTGATTCTCACACTGGAAGAGAATGATCTGACAGAGACCAGAATGGGAAGTATAGAGTTGTCATCACCGGAATCCTCAGCGACAGCCGGGATCACCATATCACAGCTTGCTCCCGATGTGACAATAATCGAAGGGAGCAGCATAGAGTTCGGCGCAGAGGGTGGAGTTGCGGAGAAGAAAATCGTGAGCGACAAGGCATGGACAGCCAAGACTACAGCCACCTGGATCGAGTTTACACCGCAATCGGGAGAAGCGGGAGAGACAACGCTGAAGATATCAGCACTTCCCTCTTATGATAAAAATCCACGAAAAGGTGAGATATATATCTACTTTGGCGAAACGGAGAAGAAATATATCGAAATAACACAAGCCGGGAGATATCTCAATGTGAGCCCGACCGAAATCCTCTTACCCAACGAAGAGGGTGCCTCGGAGAAGATCAACGTTGAATCCAACGTCAGTTGGGAGGTAACATCACGTCCCGATTGGCTGACATTCGACCGGACCTCGGGAGATGGCGGCAATGCCGTAATCACCATCTCGGCGAAAAAGAACAACTCTCTCAACACGAGATCCGGGACAATTCTCATCAAAGACTCGGAAACCGGCAGTTTTGAATCTCGAGTAGTGGTTAGCCAAGATGGCATAAGTTTCGGAGATCAGTCGACATTGGAATTTAACTGGCAGTCATCGCAGCAACCGATCATAATACCCTTCACCTACACATGGAATGCAAAGGTATCATCCGGGTGGATATCGCTCTCACAATATACCGGAGAGGGTGATGAAGAGGTTATGGTGTCAGTAACTCAAAACGACAGTGAAGAGGTAAGGAGCGGATCAGTCACCTTCGAATCCGAAGGGGGTTCTGTAAGCATTGCGATCATCCAGCAGGGACAATATTTAAGCATATCCTCGACATCGGGAGAGATTTCCGCGAAGGGTGGAGAGATCGAGCTCACCATAAGTTCTACAATAGAAGTCGAAGCAACCATCGAATATCTGACCGAAGCTACAGACTGGATAACGACAGAGAAAGTAGAAGACACTTATCGGATAAAAGCAGACTACAATCCATCAATAATGGAGAGAGAAGCGCTGCTACGCCTCACTCCGACAGACTTGGAAGTGTCTGACAAATATAGCCAAGGAGTCACCTTCCATATCAAGCAATATGGCAGAAACTTATCTTGTGAAACCTCCAAGATCAAAGTCACTGTGGGTGGAGGTACGACACCGATATATCGCATATCCTCCGACGGAACCTACACGATCGAGAAAGATCCGAACGACGATTGGTATACTGTCGTGCCAAACATAAGCAAGAATACATTCTATCTCGTAGTGAGTGAAAACACTACCGGGGCAGAACGGCAAGGACAAATCAGCATATCGCTGACGGAATTGCCGGAGGGAGAGACATTTACTCGCGTAGTTATGGTAAAGCAATTAACAGAAGGGAGTACAGTAAATAACAACTTCACAAAAGAAGATTTTGAGGAGGAAGAGGTATGGTAACGAAAGCGAAGATATATATTATAGCCGCTATTTCAGTATCAATAATAATGCTGATGGCATCATGCAGCAGTGATGAACCGGCAATGGAGAGTGATGTTGCCAATAATGATGGTTGGAAGAAAGCAACACTTAACTTTCATCCCGAGCTGAGCCAAACAGACACGAGATCGGGGGAAAAGAAGAGTTCAGAGTATAAACCCAATGATAAAGACGTCATGGCTATAGAGTTCTTTGAGCCCAATGGCTTTGGCATGAATTTACAGTCAGGTTGGGGATATGCCATCTACAATTCTTCAGAAGATATTTGGGATTTATATTATAACGTCGATCTCGAGAAAAGCGAAGTCACAACAGATTGTCACATTCTGTATATCGAGAATAATCCGGAGATTCAGGATGACCCCAAGAAGATACTCTGTGACTACAACAATGCGACATATATCTGCGAAGATGCCAAATGCGGTTATAATCCTACGACCGGCATAACATTGACAGCAGTGTTGCATCCGAACTGTTGCCGCATCCGATTCCAAGGGGAGAAAGAGAGTTCATTTGAGTTCAACGGATTCAACAGTTATATTGGGATAGATCTGACCGAGGGTGTAATGCCTTCGATAGAGACATGCACGCTACATGCAGACATAATAAGTGGCGACGAAGGATTCACCTCACCCTATTATTATGTAGACCCCAAGACGTGTACGAATCTCCGAATCAAAGAGAACGACATGGTATATTTATGGAAAAAACCGATCGAATTGCATAGTGGGAAAAGCGGCATGATACAATTGCCGGCACTCGATCCTGACAACTGGGTCAGTGACACATATAAGACAAAAGAGGTCGCATATTTACAAACGAGTCATTACGGGAGCAGTTCATGGTTTTACGAACTCAAAACTTCCAGTTATTTTGAAAGTTTGACAGGCATATCATATAAATTTCATATCAACTATAGAGGGATGTATGACACGGCCGATATTTATGCTATAGTCAATGCGTGGGATGATGATTCTTGGAATAATAATGAGCCACTTAAGACATGTATTATCGACCTAAAAGTCGGAGAACAGGCAGATGTCTCCGGGTGGTGGTATGTTCCCTCTGCGACAAAATATACCATCGAGATGGCGATTGTCGATATATCGGTGGATATATACGATCTGCAAATTTCCAATTTTTAGAAATATAATCGGCAGAAGAAGGGTTACTTTGGACTACTATCTTCTTTAATCATAAAAAACGAGTATTATCAAATAAAACTTATCTTCGATGAAAAGGCTATCTATTATCATGGGAATTTTGATCACTCTTTGTGGAGTCATAAAGGGTGAGACATGGGATGATATTAAGAACTCCAATGAGTATTATTCTGCTGAAGGCACAGGCAAGACACTGGAAGAGGCAGAGGGAGTCGCATTCCAAAACCTCTTGAATCAGATAGTGGTCCATGTGAAGTATGACTTTAAACAGATCGACGATGTGACTAATAAGAATGGCGACATCAAGCATGAGACCAGAGTGCTGAATTGTATCCACTCCTATTCCCAACTGACCCTGACCAACGTGTCGAGATGGAGCTTGGAGGGTGAGAAATCGGGGAAAGGGATCCGGCAGCGAGTATACATCAAGAAATCTGAAATAGAGAAGATGTTCGCAAGTCGAGCTGATAAAGCGAAAAATATGCTCGACTTGGCAGAAGAGTGTCTCAAAGGGAAGAAAATCGATATGGCACTCCAATACTATTATTGGGCATATTCACTGATACGTTCAGTTCAGAATCCCAACGAAGTGAAGGATGACCGAGGCAAGATCTTAGTGGATCGAATACCCTTGAAGATCAACGAGATCTTGAGTGACATCAGCGTGGATTATCTCAAGAAGGATGGCGACTGGGTAGACCTTTTCTTCAGATATAAAGGGGAGCCGGTGTCAAGTTTGGAGTATAACTATTCCGATGGGTGGGCATCGTGCAGCGGCCGTGTAAAAGATGGGCGAGGGACTATGCAGATGATTCCGGATTATAATCCCGATTTCTATCATGTGGATATCGAATATGAGTATAAGAATCAGGCACGTGGAGATGCCGAGATCGAGAGTGTGTTGGATGTCATCACCCCCAAGCCCTTCCCACGCGCATCATATACGGTAGATGCCAAATCGGCAGGCGAGAATCTCGCACTCCTGAATGAAATGAAGAGAGCGAGCGAACCGGTTGCCAATCAGCCTGCACAGGTGCCATCAAATCCCGTTATCGCCTCGGAAGGCAGCGTGGTTAACGATACTGTAGCGAAAAAAAAGGTGGATGCGAAGAAGCAAGAGAGCATCAATCAGATAGTCCAAGGGATAGCCAAAGCTATCACCAACAGGAGCTACTCGAGTGTCAACAAATACTTCACCGTAGATGGTCTGAGCAACTTCAATCGACTCACCAACTATGGCAAAGCCAGAATCATCGATGCGTCAAACATCCGGATGTATAAAGGGCTGCATGGCCGTACAGTGGCTCGAGGCTTGAAAATGTCATTCTCATTTACCGGAAGAAGAAAAAAGACCTTTGTAGAGGATGTAAGTTTCACATTCGATTCGGACAACAAGATCGAGAGTGTAGCCTTCGGACTTGGTAAAGACACGGAGAATGCAATCTTCGGCAGCCGAGCAGCCTGGAGCCCGGAGATACGAGAGATTATCGTCTCATTTATGGAGAACTATAAGACAGCTTATAGTTTAGAGAGGCTCGATTATCTTGAGCAGATCTTTGCCGATGATGCCGTGATCATTGTCGGCACGATGTTGAAGAGACGCACATCCAACAATAGGCCTACGGATGGGATGTCACTCTCCTTGAAAGGACAGGAATTGGTGAAATACAATAGATATAGCAAGTCGGAGTATATCGAGCACTTAAGAAGGTGTTTCGGCAGGAATGAGTTTATCAATCTCAAATTTTCCGATCACCAGATCCAATGGCTTGAGAAGTTCCAGGATCGACAGCTCTTCGCCATCAATATCCGCCAACAATATGAATCATCAATCTATTCGGATATGGGCTACCTCTTTCTGATGGTCGATATGACCAATCCGGATGAGCCACTTATCAAGGTGCGCACCTGGCAGCCCAACGAAGTGGATATCAACAAACTCTATAACGCAGGAGACTTTTATAATGACTAAACGATGGTCTACATATCGAACAATATGCATACTGTTAGCAGCGATAATATTCGGAACCGGAGCTAAGGCGCTGACGATACATCGAGCCTTGGTGATCGGGATCGGAAGATATGAGGATAGCAACTGGTCGAAGATCAATGGCGACAACGATGCGAGATATGTGGTAAGTATGTTGGAGCAATTGGGCTATACCGATATCAAATCACTGAAGAATGAGCAAGCCACCAAGAAGAATATCATCACCGAATTGGAGAGCCTCGCCAAGCGGAGCAAACCGGGAGATAATATCTATATCCACTACTCGGGGCATGGGCAGTTGATGACCGACCTGAATGGTGATGAGTCAGTGAGATGGACAAATTGGCATGCTCAATGGGATGAATCGCTCGTACCCTACGATGCATATATGACATATTGCGGTCAAGACCGAGGCGAGAAACATATATCCGACGATGAGTTGGCGATATATCTCACGAAGATTCGAAATGCCGTGGGGAGGGAAGGGGAGATAATCGTAGTGATCGATGCCTGCCACAGCGGAGATGCCACTCGAGGGGAGATGGATGAAGTGGTGAGGGGTGTCGACACCAAGTTCAATATCCCCAAGAGGGGAGGGACAGCGGTCAGCGACCCGATACCCGAACAGTGGCTGACCATAAGTGCCTGCCAACCCTATCAGCTCTGCACCGAGATAAAAGATAAACGAGTCGGCAAACTGACATACGCCCTATTCAAACTGAGAAAATCGATCTTCCGGCAGGGGAGACGAGATATGGAGAGAGCATTAGCGAATTTTATTAAACGATACGAAACCCGATTGCCTCAGACACCGATGGTGACCGGCAAAAAATAAAAAGATCAACCGACAGAATGTGGATAAACTCGAAGAGATATTCCGACCTTGAAGTCATAATCGGACTGCAGAATCATAATCGAGATGTCGAGAAATATTTTTTCGACAAGACCTATCAATATTTTGAACGACACTTCAATCAGCTCTTCTTTGATCAGGATAGCAAGCAGGAGATATTTCAGACAGCTATCGTAAAGCTCTGGACTGAAATAGAGAACAAAACAATTAGAGTGGCTGATGGGAAGATAAGTCGGAAGCAGAAAGATGGAGGGTATGCGATCATGACTGCGACGCTGAATACATTTCTGATGGCATTTGCCAAGAATGAGTTCAGAGAGCTCCTTCGAGATCATAAAGAGGATAACATCGACGAGGTGATCACCGCATCCGAGAGCAGCGACATAATCGATGAAACCATCAATGAAGAAGAGGAACTGATCAGGATCGTCGACAAATGTATCTTAACCATCTCGCCGAGTTGCAGAGAGATCATCACCCTCTTCTACTATCAGAAGAAGAGCTTGGACGAGATCATCGAGCTCCGAGGAGAAAAGAACTCAAGCAAGAACGGATTGAAGTCTGCCAAGAACAAATGTATGAACACATTGCGGCAGAGAATTGAAGAAGAATTAAAAAAACAGTGATATGGAAGATATCGATGCAATCATAATCGACCGTCTTGGCGAACATCAACGCAAGGTGGAATTCGTAACGGAAAACCTCACCCGGGCAAAAGCTCGACGCCATCCGCTGCGAGGGATGAAAACTTCAATGATCTGGGCAGCAGCATCACTATTGATCATACTGCTCATCTCCCCCATGATTATCAAGAGCATAGGCGGCAGTAGTGATTCTCTGACCGAGCCCACATTCAGTGAATATCGGGGGGCCGGCAGCAATGAGATCGAGGCACTGATCAAGGCCGGAGAATATGAGAAGGCACTCGAGACGACCGAAAGGGAGTTAGCTACAATCCATCGGGAGCTTGACGCCATTCCGACATCGGAGATGAGCCTCGAAGAGAGGGAATATACTTTGGCACTCTATGATGCGGAATTGGAAGAGATGTTGTGGTGTAAGATTTATCTGCTCCATCAGCTTGAGAGACAGTCAGATCTGGATGCATGCTGTAAGGAATATCTGAGCCATGAATCATTCAGTAAAAATCGCAAAGAGGTGGAGGGTCTGATGAAAAAGTAAAAATTTATCAAAAAAATCGCGGATAAGATGGTTACTTTCAGCACTACTCTGCTTTAATAAGAAAACAAAAGAAAATAACAAACTAAAAACTCTACAACAATGAAAAAGATTATTTCAACTATCCTCATGGCAGTGATGATCTGCATGGGAGTCAATGCTCAAAGTGCAGCCGAATTGGCACGTCAACAGAAAGAGCTCGACGACATACTGCGCAAGAGTCTGAACGCCAAGCCCACCAAAGATGCGAAAATGCAGGCAAAAGAGCTCAAGAAAGAGAAATGGACAGTACCTGCCGGAGATGCTTCAATAGAGCGGCAGATCACACAGAGCCAGCTCTTAGGCGCGGAGTTGATGAGCGACGAGACCGTGGGGTCGACCAGGCGATTCATCCAGCACACTGCAGTATCGACAGCCGGCACATACAATGTGGCATACGCAGCAGCCAGAGCCAATGCGCAAGCAGAGATCGCTTCGATGATCGAGACGGAAATCGCGGCAGCCCTCCAAATTAAAGGGGACAATGGTCAGATGAGCGCAACCAGCGCAACCACAGTAGATAAATTTCATCAGCGCATTAGAGCTATTGCTCATGAATCGCTAACCAACGCTATCCCGGTGCTATCGATCTATCGAACACTTCCCAACGGCAACTTTGAGGTACAAGTAAGAATTGCCTTCGACAAAAAAGAGGTAGCAGCACGTTTGAAGAGAAACCTTCAGCAAGAACTTGAGATAGAGGGTGACGAATTAGACAATATGATTGGTGGTGTGCTAAACAACACAACGTTATGAAAGCAAGGATTCTTATTATAATGAGCGTGGCATTTTGCAGTGTGGCAATTTGCCACGCTCAAAAAATAGATAGAAGCCGGGAACGCAGCTCGATGGACGAATTCGTCAACTCGATACGTCAAGACTTCGACAATTTTCGTCAAGAGTCACTCGCTGAATTTGCTGAGTTCCTGCGCGATCCGTGGAAGGAGTTCAAGGGGTGTGATCCAATACCCGAACCCAAGCCGGAGCCTGTGCCTCCCGTAATCTGGGATGAAAACTCTTGTCCTATCAAGAACAAGCCCATCATCATCGACGAGGAGATCGGACCCGTTATCACCGAACCCAAGCCGCAACCGGTAGAGCCTATTGAAGAAGTGCCGGTAGTAAACCCGAAATATGTCGATGTCACTTATTTCGGCACTACGGACAAGGTGAGATTGGACACATCCTCTTTGCCGCGACTCCGGAGTGTGAGTGAAGAGTCTGTCGCCAATATGGTGGAGGCGCTATCGACCGATGAAATCGAAAATCTGATATTCGACTGTCTGACGATCCGAGACAAACGCAAACTTAGCGACTGGGCATATCTTCAGCTGCTTAACAAGGTGTCGGAAGAGGCATATCCCGACAAGTTCAGCGAATCCCAGGTATTCTTAGGGTACATCTTTATGATGTCGGGATATAAGATGAGATTTGCAACGGATGGGGCAAATATATATATGCTCTATGCCAGCGAACATAGATTGTATAACGTATTATACTATCGGTCGGAGGGCAATGACTTGCTATATAGCCTCACTCAATTGCCGTCGAATCTGCGGATAAGTTCAGCTTCATATCCATACGAGAGGTCACTGTCACTGCTGATCTCCACGAGTCAAGATTTCGAACAGAACAGGTCGACACCGAGGGTGATTACTTCAAAACGATATCCGGACATTAGCATTGAGGTAGATGTCAACAAGAATCTTCTTGATTTCTACTCGACCTATCCATCGTCGGAGGTAAATGGTAATATGATGACACGCTGGGCGATGTATGCCAACACCCCCATGGAGAGTCAGATAGCATCGAAGCTCTATCCCTATTTCAAAGATATATTCAAGGGAAAAACGGAATTGGAGGCAGTCAGCATATTGCTGAATATGGTTCAGACCGGCTTTCAGTATGGTTATGACGATGAGATCTGGGGGCATGATCGGGCATTCTTTGCGGAAGAGACATTCTACTATCCGAAATGTGACTGTGAAGACCGATCGATACTATTCACCCGACTTGTGAGAGATGTGCTTGGATTGAATTGCATATTGATCTACTATCCGGGGCACTTGGCAGCGGCAGTAGAGTTCAGCAACGAAGTGGAGGGAGATTACATAGTATTGAGTGGCAAGAAATACACCATCACCGATCCGACTTACATAGGAGCGCCTATAGGAGCAACGATGCCGAAGATGGACAACGCCACCGCCAAAGCCATCCTTCTGAACTAACCTCCGAATTTACACATATTTAAGGAACGCGCTCTAACCCACGACAATTATATAATACCCAACCCGCCATGACATCGAGTGAGAGAAATGGTGGGTTGGAATTGTTTTTGGAATTGGGGTGGTTTTTTTCGGGGGAGGGTGGGTTACTTTTTGGGGGTTGGTTCCATAGAGGGTGTAACTTTTATGGAATTTTATTATGAAGGATTTTATTGATAAATCGATTGGGGAGCGGGATGGTTGGTTTTTGGCGGGGATCCGGCGGGGGGATCCGGCGGTTTGCCGGGAGTTTTTTTATCGGGAGATCGCGGGGATTTTACACCGGATTCGGATGGAGGTGTATCATGGCCGTGTTGATTTCGATGAGATGGTAAGCGAGCTTTATCTTTTTCTTTCTCGTGACGGGTGGTCGAAGTTGGCCGGTTTTGAGGGGAAGAATGGGTGTCGTTTGCGGACTTGGATGATACCTCTGTCGTGGCGCTTTTTTGTAAGCATGCGGGAGAAGCTGGGGTATTCGGAAGTGTCGGTCGATGATCATGAGTCGGCGTCGGAGTCTTCGGATGATGATCTTCGTATCCAGATTGCTATCGATGTGGAGGCAGTGTTGTCACGGATGCCTAATCAGCGCTATGCGGAGATCATTCGTTTGGTGCTGATCGAGGGTTATAGTCATCAGGATATCGCGGATATGCTGAGTATTCGTGTGGAGAATGTGTATAATCTGAAGCATCGTGCCATCGCACAGTTTATCCGGATCTATGGGGAGAGGAGTTAGGGAATTAGGAGATAGGAGTTAGGAATGAGGGGGAGTGATAGGAAATAAAGTTGGGGACACTCTATCATATAGAACCAAAAATTACGTTATATATGATAAGTCAGAAGTTTAATTTGCTTTCGGATGCTCAGTTGACGAGCGTAATGATGGATATGGATGATTCGGATCGATGTGACGCGGCATTTGATTCTGTGGAGAGTATGTCGGATCTTTGGCTATTGGCCAAGATTCGCGAGACGTATGAAGAGCTTGATCGGTAGTCGTAATGTTTAAAAACCTGTGGATGTAGAATGAGACGGTGTTTGTTGGGTTTGGTTTTGGGGCTTTTGGTAATGTTTCCGGCTATTGGTGGTCGGCGGGCTTTGGTAATCGGGCTTGGCGAGCAGCAGGATCGTTCGTGGAGCAAGATCAATGGTGATAAGGATGTGGCGTTGGTGGTGACGATGCTGAAGTCAACCGGTTTCAGCGATATCGTGACACTGAAGAATGCACAAGCCACCAAGGCGGGCATCGTGAATGCCTTCACATCCTTGATCCGGAGGTCCGGACGCGGCGATGTGGTGTATATACATTTTTCGGGCCATGGGCAGCTGATGACCGATCTTGACGGCGATGAGTCGGATGGGCTGGATGAGTCGTGGATTCCCTACGATGCCTATATGGTGTATGGGCCGAAGGATCGAGGCGAGAAGCATTTGAGCGATGATGAGGTGGGTCGCTACCTGACAGAGTTGCGCCGGAAGGTGGGTCGCGAGGGAGTGATAGCCGTGGTGGTGGATGCCTGTCATAGCGGAGATTCTTCTCGAGCATTGACAGCCGGCGAGGACACGGTGGTGGTGAGGGGAGTCGATGTCGACTTCAAGATCCCGGGGAAGAAGAGTGGCAAGCGAAGCGTTATCAAGGAGGAATGGTTGACACTGAGTGCCTGTCAAGACTACCAGCTCAATCAAGAGTATCAGGGAGTGGGTAGACTCACTCATATCCTGACCGGCAACTGGCAGAGCTATGTTGGGGATAGCGACAAGACGATCTTGCAAAAGATCGATCGCACATACGAGTCACGCAAATACAAGAGTAAGTTTCAGCAGAACCCGGATCTCACGGGAGAGACCGGCAAGGTATTATCGACAATATTTAGCAGAAAATGATATATAAGTATAATGGTAAGCGATATAGCGATGTCCAAATCGTAGAGGGCTATCAGCAGGGGGATAAGAGAGTCCAACAATTCTGGTATAACCTCTGTCGCAATCAGTTTGAGAAGGGGACATCGAACTATGGAGGCCTTACGGGCTATGATCTTGATGATTTGTTTCAGGAGTCGTTTGTCATCTTGTGGAAGAAGATGGAATCGCATGTGATCTTCGTACGAGACGGCCGAGTTTATGCCACGACAAAGGGGGGCGAGAATGAGATTCCGGACTTGATGGGCTACTTCATGCGCATAGCGAGGAACAAATATCTTGAGATGTATCATAGCGGCAAGTATACCATAGAGCTCAACGAAGTGATTATCAGCAGCGATGGCGGATGGGAAGAGGAGCTATATGGCGAAGCGGATCCGGAGGTGATGAAAGACCGCATCGTGATGCGTTGTCTGCAATCGATGCCGAAGAGTTGCATCGAGATCTTGACAATGTTCTTCTATGAGAAGAAGAGTTTGGAGCAGATACTTGCGGAGCGACCGGAGAACAGTTCGTATGATGGGTTGAAGACACGGAAATCGAAGTGTATGACCAATCTGAAGAAACGGATAGTCGAATCATTTGCTAAGGAGGGATTACGATGAAAGAAGAGAATATCGATCAACGCATAGAGCGAATCATACAGGAAGTGGCATCGAAGCAAACGGAGATGTCACAGTGGTCAAAGGAATATGAGTTGTCGCAAGCTAAAGAGCGGTTGCGACGCCGACGTCGGATCATCTATGGGGTATCGGCGGCAGCGTCGGTAGCGATAGTCTTGGGTATCGGCATCAGCTTGATGATGGTCGACAGGGGCACCCCGGATGCAGGCATGGATATGACACCCGGCGCTGAGATGTCGCTCGGCGAGCCGACGGGACCGGTGTATCGTGGCGGCGGCAATGAGATCGCTATGATCGAGACGATGATCGACTCGGCGAAATATGGCGAGGCACTCACCGCGATCAATACGACGATGGCAGACACGATGATTGACCCCGAGTGCACCCCCGAGCGGCGAGAATATCTCAAGAGTCTCAACGATGACCGCAACTATGAATTGGAATGGGTGAAGATCGACCTTCTGATCAAGATGGGAAATAAGGAAGAGGCTGTCAAGCTCTTGGAGGATTATGTCAAGGTGATAGGCGTGCATCAAGACGAGGCAAAGAAACTGTTAAAACAGCTTAAGCGATGAGAAAGATAGTCTTAGCTCTACTGATAGGGATAGCGGCAGCGATCGGAGCTAATGCTCAGATCTACAACAACTTCATCGATGCCGGAAAATTTGCCTTGAACGATCAGAATTATCCCTTGGCGCGATATTTCTTCGAAGAGGCATATCGGCAGATGCCTGCCGACTCGGTCTATGATGTGTATCGGGTAAAGAATTTTCTATGCACGGCCTACGAATCACAGGGCGAACATCAGGCGTCGCTGAAATATCGGAAAGATAATATCCGATTCGTGCAGTCATTGGGCAAGGAGGAAGAGGTGACGCTGATCAACGAATATCTCTTTACGGCAGAGACATGCACGAAGCTGAAAGATAATGATCAGGCGCGCTGCTATGTCGACTCGGCATTGCAGATCGTGAACAGCAACGACTTGCATATCGCCTATCAGAAGCGATTTGCGATGACAGCCGGGGTGATCTATTCACATATTGGGAATTGGGAAATGGCGGAATCGCTCTATGAGTTGGGGGTGATGATCTCGCGGAAATTCCAGCCCTCCGACGACAGCATCATGACTCTCAATCTCTATGGGAATGTGTTGCACCATAACAACAAGAATGAAGAGGCGCTGAAGGTATTCATGGAGCAGCGCGATATATGCGAGAAGCTTCATGGCAAGGATTCGCGCGAATATCAATGGGTGAACTACGCGATAGCCAACACGTTGGCATATCTCGGGAGGATCGACGAGGGTGCACGGTTGTATTTGGAGGTGATGGGATGGTATCGCGACAAGATGCTTGGCGACCTGAAGAGTCTCCCCTCGCTGAGTCGGGAGCAATATCTGTCGGATATGATCGATATCTTGCAGAACACGTCCCCCTTCGGCATCGAGGCAAAGTATAACGAGGATGAGTTTACCGAAGCCGCCTATGAGCAGCTGTTGCTGAGCAAGGGATTGCTCTTGGCGATAGACAAGAGCACGGAGACAATCATCCGCGAGAAGGGGACAGAAGCAGAGAAAGCCCTGCTGAGTCAGCTCAAAGAGGAGAAGGGGCGATTGGCAGACTTACTTGCCGACCGGAGCAGCGATCCGAAAGATGTGATCAACACCTACGCACGGATCAAGACGATCTACGTGCAGCTCGCCAACGCCTGCGCCGACTATGGCAACAACACCGAGTTCGCAGCCATCGGCTATGAGGATATCAGGCGTCGGATGAAAGAAGACGAGGTATTGTTGGATTTCAACGACTTCAAACCGAAGAGCAAGCCACGACAATATGTGTGCTACGAGATCCGCAAAGATCAGAGATATCCGAAGGTTCACTATATCTGCAATGGTGCGGAGTTGGACTCCCTGTTGCAGTTGGAGAAGGGGGTATGGTTCAATCTCTACTCCGGTGAGAGTGGCGAAGACATGTCGCGGATCATCGGCAGCAAGCTGAAAGAGATCATCGGGGATGCGAAGAGGGTGTATTATGTGCCCTCGGGGATGTTCCACAAGTTGGCAATCGAGGCGATACCGGATGGAGAGTCGCGACTTGGCGACAGCTACCGTTTCTGCCGGTTGTCATCGGCACGCGAGTTGGCTGTCAGGGAAGAAACGCCGCTTGGAGGCACAGCCGAGTTGTATGGCGGGTTGACCTACTGCGAGGATGTCAAAGCGCTTCCCCGGTCGCTGAAGGAAGTTACGGAGATCTCGGCGACGATGAGTGGCAAATTGGCTACCCAAGTCAAGAGCGGCGAAGATGGCACGAAAGAATCACTGACAAGCCTTAGCGGCGACTCTCCGAGCATCTTGCATGTGTCGACCCATGGGTTCTACTACTCCCCTACCGACCGGGACAAGCCGTCAAGTTTGGAGGGGTATAATGATGCGATGGATCTGTCGGGTCTTGTGATGTCTCGAGGGTCGATGGCGACTCGCGAAGGGTTGCTGACAGCAGAAGAGGTGTCGCGCTGCGACTTGAGCCACACGTCGATAGCTTGTCTTGCCTCCTGCCATTCGGGCGAGGGAGAGGTAACCGCCGAGGGGATCTATGGGATGCAGCGGGCGCTGAAGAAGGCGGGGGTCAGAAGTATGGTGCTGAGCCTCTGGGAGGCAAGCGATGTAGCCACCGAATACTTCATGACCTGCTTCTATAGCGACCTGATGGAGGGGAGCAAAGATCGGCAGAAAGCCTTCATCTATGCCCGCGACCGAGTGAGGGAGAAATACCCGTCACCCTACTACTGGGCGGGGTTTGTGATGGTCGATTAAAAATTTTTTGAATTTTTTTTGAAAAAATAGGGTTACATATTCGTGAAAAGCTCATAAAGGGTAAAGAAGAGAATAAAAAATCAGCCATCACGAATAGGTTAACTCATAAAGAAGAATGAAAGAAAACGAAAAAGAAAGGAATACTGATGCAACACAATAATTATCAATGAAACGATAATTTTGTCCCCGACTCGGAGTGGCCGTCGATGGTCGCCCCGAGTCAACTTTTTTTAATTAGGAATTAGGAATTAGGCTTCCTCAGACTTCGGAAGTTGTGGTATACTCATTGGATGATCACATGCCGGTGTATTACAGGACTTTCCCGGGGAATATTCCGGACTCCAGAAGCATTGAAACCTTACTTACCGATCTTAAACATGCCGGTTTTCCCGACATTACGTTGCTCACAGACAGAGGCTACGAGTCCATACAGAACTTGGAACGATATATTCTGAACAGACAGAAGATGGTAATGTGTGTGAAAGTAGGTCAATCGTTTGTGTTGAAACATATACTTGAGTATGGTGATTTTGCAGGAGCTCCAGAACAAATGGTCATTGATCTGGATACCAAAGTATTCTATAAACAATATGACATTGACTATAGGGTCAAAGGAAATGGGGAATCAGTTCACAAGGCTGAAAAGTTCAAACTTAACATATACTTTGATCCGATGAAAAGAGGGTCTGATATAACGAACCTTAGTGCTGAAATTGAGATGCAACGCAGGGCTCTTCAGGAAATAAAAGATAAGGGCTATCCACTTGATGACGACGTTACCATTAAAAAACTATACAAATGGTTTACAATTAATTACAGCCCTAATACTCGCCTTATAATAGACTTTTCGCTCAATGAAAAGAAAGTAGGTAATGCTCGCCGAACATCTGGATTCTACGCCATAGCTACACTTGGAATGGATATGACTGCTATGCAGACCTGGGAGTTGTACGGCCTTCGCGATGAACAAGAAAAGTACTTTCAACAGATGAAAAGCCAGCTTGGATTTGATCGGCAACGCAATTGGTCGGAAGAAGGCAAGACTGGCAGACTATTGATTCTCTTCGTCGGCCTCGTGTTGAGTTCTTTTGTCCGACATATATGGAAAACAACCGACTTACACAAGAAATTCTCATCAACGCTGGAGGTGCTTGATGAAATGCGCTCAATTAGATGCGTGGAGCATACCGGCAAAGCAAAACATATCACTCCTTTCGTAGGTGCTCAGATAGATATTGCCGACATCTTTGGCTTCACCATCCCCGATGGATGCGCTCCGAAATACACGTCGAGAAAGAAAGATGCTCCACGCCGTGGACGCCCGGCTAAACAAAAGACATCGGAGTTGGAACATTAATTGTACAAAGAAAATCAAAACTCACGAATTAAAAGATATACACCAATACGGTCGCGATAAATGAGAAGTCATCAATACAGTTAGAGGGATGGCAAGATTGATATTCTCGCCATCTTTCTTTATAACCACTTCCTGTGTCTTGCATACAAGATAACTGCACACATAATCACCATTCCACCTACGGAGAATCCAATCAGTTTCCAAAGTTCCATGGAGTGAAACAGGAATATGTTGGCAGCAATCACAAGTCCAAGGAAGGCGGCAAGGAAGAAGAACACGATGAACAGGCAATAGGCGGCTGACAAAGGGATAGAGACCCGTTTGTCAGCCGTTATTGCTTTGCTGAGAGTTGCCTCCACCTTGGATTTGAACGTGTCAGCAGCAAGTGTGCCTTGCGCTTTGGCTAATGCCATCAGCTGGGATTCCATATCTTTCGGGATATGCACTGCGCTCGCTTCCTTCAATGCATCTGCAAGTGTCGACAGCTTGCCTATAGTGTCATTGATGTCTGACAGCGTTTCTGTAAGGACGGCTATTTCCTTGTTTACCTCTTTCTCTTTTCTGTCACGCTCCTGCTCAGGAGAGAACTTGTCCAACTCTGCACGGAGGTCTTCGGTATTTGTTATCTTCATTTTTATGGATGTTGTTATTCTGTGGTTTGAAAACTGTTATCTTCTCATTCTTTTATTTGGCTTTCTGCCCAATGCCTTGACGGCTGCTTGCGCACAACGACGGGCCCACTCCTTTTCGTCCTCATCCTTGTCTCTTCCCCATCCTTGGTCTGACGAACTGCCTCCTCCGCCACCTGACGGAGATATATCGGGAACAGCGAGCATGGTGAAGAACGCCATCGCCAAATTGGTGAGCGGCTGCCAGTTGAAGACTTCACGACTATCAAAAGCATCCTCGAAGATACTGACAACATCGTTGGGAATATAACGAATGAAAGTCTTGTTTCCAGTCTCGATGATTATCTCAGAGCGGTCGGGCTTCCATTGGGTGTAGTCCTTGGCAAAGGTTGAACGTGGTTTTCTGTCTGTTCTTTGTGGGGTAAGTTGTTGTGGCTGTCGTGTCGATTGCTGGACAGAAGGCTCTGTCTGCTGAGGAGATATTGCCACCGATGGCTGGTGCAGTCTCTGCCAGGTCTTCTCTATCCTTGATGCCGTCAAGTTACGACTTGTTCCAAGGTCGGAGGCTTTATAACGGACATTCGGGTTCTTCTTGCTGACAAGAGTATAACCCCTTACCACTCCTTGCTTGTCAACCTGTGACTTGACATAGTACCCCTTGCCATACAGCCTCTGGAAATAATCATCAAATGACCATTGAGGCATGGTACACAAGACATCCATGCAATCCTCATTGACTTGCTGGATGTTGGAAGTCCGTATCTGGTTAGCCGTTGTCCATCCTCTTCTCTTGGCAACCGTCTCCGCTGCCCGTTGTGCGCGAAGATGAATCTGATGGTCATTGTTGATGTTCCCTTCCTCGTCCACACGGCAGACAAGTGCATGCAGATGCGGGATGCCGCAGTCTGACTCTTTGTGAAGCCAGACAGTGGCTTTGCTCCCCAAAATATTAGTGGGTAAAGAAAGTGTTCTACCCTTGCCGTCATGGATGGTCTGTCTGTCGAACTCCTCTGCAAACTCCTGCCACAACTTCCACCAGTCGTCTATTGTGAAGTCTTTGGTGTGCTCTATTGCCGGACTGACCTCTATATGGATTACAGAGTTCTTGATGCCGGGATGGCTGTTTGCCGTGAGTGACATTTCAAGCCAAATGCCCATCGCATCCAGGTCGGGAGAAAGGTATTGGTCACATACATGATGTATCTTCTCCGGCTCTTTCTTGTTCCTCGACTCACCTTTGATGTACCGCAGGGCATCAGCCTCGTACATTCCGACTGATTCCAGAAAGCCTCGGATAACCTGTG
>JBJEDL010000031.1:0-7610 GCA_051872035.1 Lepagella sp. | reverse complement strand
TCCTGCTGACGCTCTCTTTCGTCACATCGTGTGACGAAACCATCCACTTCTATCCTGAACCGGAATCCAGCCTCGTTATCCTCCAACTGAATGTTGACCGCGACCCACCGACACTCTACAAACGGGTAGTGTATGATGACGAGTGGAAACCACAGATCGACGATCTTTCCGGCGAAGACAAGTATTATGATTATCCATCCGATTACCTCTTGAGAATAACTGTAGAGGTTTATCGTTTTTATGGCTCGGAATCACGAGCTTCCATACCTGAATTTGATGAAACTCCGGTGATAAGACGTGTTCGATTGCTCCCCTCTGACACACCTGCACCAATCGACACGATACATTGTTATCTCCCTGATGGTCAATACAAAGCACTTGCCTTCGTAGACTACGTACCGATAGATTCTCCCATCGACTGGCATTACAGGACAGCAGGTTTGTTCGATATCACGACCGATCTTACCACCTATCCCCATAATCAGCATCTCCGCAATGCTGCCTCCGGATCGCACTCTTTTACCATGACCCACCAACTTATGGAGGGTGGTTTTCCGACCACCATAGAGGAGTCGCAGATACCCATCAAAGATCGTGTCATCCCGATAGACGTCTATCGCGCCAATGCGCGTATCAAGATCTATTCAACCGATTGGCGAAAGTCTGCCTACCCCGAAGAGGACATGTCGATAAAATGGGTCTTTAAGGACTATATCCCCACCGGTTTTTGCGTCTGGACTCAAGAACCCAACGACTATATCACCACATATAGCTACATCACCAAACCGCCGATAGGGGAGTACGATCCCGAAACGGACAGCCGACTCATGGTAGAGGACTATATCTTCGCACCTTCGAATCGAGACATGGTGGTGCATGCCTATCTGATTACCTACGACAAGTTCGGGAACATTATCAAGGCCTCACCCGATTTTGAATTTCCCATCTCGCGAAACAAAACGACCATCATCTACGCACCGACCATCACCGTTGGCAGAGATGATGTCTCCGGAGAGTCCGGCTTCAGCGTTGATGAAAATTTCGAAGGAGAGATCACCATTGTGATATAGTATAATGGAAGTATAATGCTTATAATTAAATGACTAATATAAAATAAAATAGAATAAGATATTTGAATTAACAGTTTAACAATAATATTTAACTCTTATGAACATGAAGAAATATCTTTATTTAGCATCTGCTGTCGCTTTGATGTCGTTGGCATCATGTCAGCAAGATGATTTCGCTCCCGCAGCTGTGGCTGATGGCGAGGGAAA
Source organism: Lepagella sp. (assembly GCA_051872035.1). Classification (GTDB taxonomy): domain Bacteria; phylum Bacteroidota; class Bacteroidia; order Bacteroidales; family Muribaculaceae; genus Lepagella. The sequence goes on along the minus strand of JBJEDL010000031.1, from coordinate 6,333 downwards.
TTTCAACCTAACCATCGAGGCTCCGGAGGCTATGGGCGTGACTCGCAGCTATACTCTCGGCGCTGATGATGCTCTCTATGGCCCTCAGAGCAATAGTGCTATGGGCGGTGTAACCAATGTGGACTGGACGGCTTACGACCTCCGTTATAAGGTGGTGGTATACCAAAAGAACACTCTTGCAGATGGCTCTTACGAGTATGTGCCGGTGCTCAATCGTGTGCAGACCGTCGACACTTATCAGGGTATCACCATGTCGTTCCGTCTTACCACCAATCGCACCTATAAAGTTGTGACTTGGGCTGACTTCGTAGCTCAGGGAACTTCTGATGACCTCCATTATGACACCTTCGATCTCACCCATGTCACTTGTCTTGACGACACCGACCACATGCTCAACGATGAGAGTCGCGATGCCTATTACGCAAGAGGTGAATATACCATCGGTGGCAATGACGCAAATGTCTCTCTCGTGTTGCGTCGTCCCTTCGCTAAGTTGCGTATCATCACTACCGACTGGGCACTCGACGATCTTGAGATGCCTGATGAGTTTACTTTGACTTATAAGAATTGCACCATCTACAAGAGCTTCAATGCCCTTACAGCCGCTGCTACAGATCCTGTCGATCTGGGTGATGCCGGTAGCGGTACAGAAATCACCTGCAAGGGCACTATCAACAAGGATGTCAAGGAGTATGCTCTGAACTATGACCAAACCGACCGCAACCGCACCCTCGTGGTAGACTATATCTTCGGTGGATTCGGAGCAATGCCCACTCCTCAGATACCTATCCACTTCGATTTCACTCCCACCGGCTTGGCAACTCGCTCGGTCGATGTCGACATACCTACCATGCAGAATTACCTCACTACAGTGATGGGCAATCTCTTGACCGGCAACATGAACCTCACCCTTACTGTCGATGAAATGTTCCGCAATGAGTATAACAATTACTATCTCTCTGCCAACAATGCCTTCCCCGCTATCCAGCCGGCAACCGACGATGAGGGTGCATACCTCATTTCATCTCCCGGAGAACTCGTGTGGATGCAAGAGTATCTCAACGGCCTATCTTCACATCCTGCCATGACCATCAAACTTACTAAGGATATCGACCTTGACGGGTATTATTGGACTCCGATGAATTATTCCGGAACCACTGACCGACGCCTGACATTCGATGGCCAAGGTCATACCATCTACAATATCAATATCGATGCTACAGACATCAGCGATAGCACTCATGCCGGCTTCTTCTCTAATATCAACCATGGCATCGTGAAGAATCTGAACATCGAGAACTTTACCATCAACAATGCTTGTCATATAGTCGGTGGTGTAGTAGGTGTGCTCTATGGCACTCTCGAGAATGTATCGATTAGTAATGTCTTCATGCGTCAGAAGAACCATGACATATCTATAGCTATGAAGTATGATTATGGGGGCTTGGTCGGTATCTGGTATCATGACAGCGAGGAGACTGCCGTATTCAAGGATTGCCATGCTGTCAATGTAAATATCCAGGCTGTAGGTCGCTCAGGTGGTCTTATCGGATTCCAGCATAATGAAGGCACCGACAATCCTCGCATCATCGAGAATTGCTCCGTACGTGAGGTATTCATCAATGATGAGCTTTATCCCGGTTTCGTGGCAAGTTATGGCGAATATTGGTTCAAGCAGAATGGTTCGCTGATTGGTGCCATCAACACTGACGAGATCACCTTCCGCAATTGCTCACAGTCAGATGTAACATACGTATATGGTTATTGCGATCAGAACTATATGCTCTATCTGCATACCGGCGATGAGGGTGGCGATTACACCATTATTGAGTTGTTTACGGGGGCTGAAGTGCCTGTCGGACCGCAACACAAGTTCTATGGCTTCAGTTCCGTAGAAAATGTGATTGTAAACGAAGAGTAATAGCATGCTCTAAAAATCAAAAAATCTTCTCAAGAATAATCATTACGATTGATTCTTGAGAAGATATTCTCAAATAATAGGGCAGTGTTGATAATGACACTGCCCCATTATTTTATCAGGTATTAAGTTAGGCTTAGAGGAGGGGAAGTAGCTTGGATTCGAGGTCTGCGAGTTTAACGAGACCTACAGAGCGATTTTTCACTTCACCATCTTTGAAGAAGAGCACTGTCGGGATGCTGCGGATACGGTTTTCCGCTACTATCTCTGACTCTTCGTCGATATTGATCTTGCCGATTACGGCGCGATCGCCATACTTCTCTGCGAGCTCTTCCACCACGGGACCAAGCTTCATGCAGGGTCCACACCATGTTGCCCAGAAGTCGATTACTACTACTTTGCCTGATTCGATAGCCTCTTTGGCTGTTGCATCATTAAATTGAATTGCCATCTTTTGTGTTTTTTAGGTTTTGGGTTTTATGACGTAAAGTAAATAATATTTTTCTTAATAACAATGAATATTGGCGAAAATCTCTAATTTTCGACCATTTTTCACTCTTTTTGGTCGGTTATCTTGAATTGCATCTCATATTCTTCAAGAATATTTACCATTTCGCGATTGATAGGCACCCTCTTTTTGGAGTGTATCCTGATGACTTGGCGAGTGTCGCCATCGATCAGGTCGATAAAGAGCTGTCCGGGGCGTGACTGATCGGAGGAGTTGAGAATCTGATCGAGACACCCCACATTCTTGCTGCGCATATCCATGAAGAGTGTCACGGCGTTGGCTACTTTACCCTTGATATTTTCGAGTGAGGAGATCTCTTCGATGTTCATATCTACACGTTCCGGGTCATATCTTCCTGCCGTGTAGTTTAGTTTTACGAGCACGGCATCGCCCACCACAAATCGAGATGAGAAGGTGGTGTGATTGCGTCCGAATAGTCGTAATTCGGCTTTGCCGGTGAAGTCCTCGATCTCGATGATCGAAAACTCTGTACCTTTCCTTGATATTCTGGTCTGCACATTGGTCACCAAACCACCGAAAGTCACCTTAGCCCCTGCCTTTTCGGCATCTTTGAACTCTTCGCAACTGGTATTACACCCGTAGGTCAATTCCATATAGTATGGATCGAGAGGGTGGGCGGAGAGATACATGGCAACCAATTGCTTTTCCTTTTCCAAGAGGGCGATACGACTCCAGGGAGTCACAGCCGGCAGTTGCGGTTTGGCGGTCTCGATCGGTTCGTCGTCACCGAAGAGTGAGAGCTGTAGGGAGTTTTTGTTGTTTTGGATTCGCTGGCCATATTTCACCAAAGCGTCGGCATAACTATTGTCGCCGAGCTGAGTGACGTAAGCCTCGCGAGGGAGGTCGAAACAGTCGAATGCCCCGGCCATGGCAAGGTTCTCGATAGCTGAACGGTTGCAAGCACTCAGGTTGACACGCTCTACGAAGTCGAAGACATCTTTAAACGCTCCGTTGGTGTCGCGCTCATATTTGATGGCATTCACGGCGTTAAGACCTACACCCTTGATGGCTGCGAGTCCGAAACGAATCTCACCCTTCTTGTTGACGCTGAATTTCTCTATCGATTCATTCACATCGGGACCCAACACCTTGATGCCCATACGCTTACACTCATCCATCACCTTGCGGAGCTTGTCGATGGCAGAGAGGTTGCGGCTCAACACACCAGCCATATATTCCGCCGGATAGTGCGCCTTGAGGTATGCCGTCTGATATGCCACCCAGGAGTAGCAGGTGGCGTGGCTCTTGTTGAAGGCGTAGGAGGCGAATTTCTCCCAGTCCTCCCAAATCTTGTTGAGTGCCTTCTCCGGGTGACCATTCCCCATGCCCTGCTCCATGAATTTCTTCTTGAGCTTCTGCATCTTGTCGATCTGCTTCTTACCCATCGCCTTACGGAGCATATCGCTCTCGCCGCGTGTGAAGTTGGCAAGAAGTCGCGACAGAAGCATCACCTGCTCTTGGTAGACGGTGACACCGTAGGTCTCTTCGAGATATTGCTTCATGCAGGGGATGTCGTAGACGATCTCCTCTTCGCCATGCTTACGGGCGATAAATGTAGGGATATAGTCCATAGGTCCCGGGCGGTAGAGGGCGTTCATCGCTATCAGGTCTTCAAATTTGTTGGGCTGAAGACTTCTGAGCGAGTTCTGCATACCGGGGGATTCGAACTGGAAGGTAGAGGTGGTGTTTCCCTTGCAATATAGGTCGAAGGTAGCCTTGTCGTCGAGGGGTATGTGGTCGATGTCGAGGTCTTCGCCGGTGCGCATCTTGATGTTTTCGAGGGTCTCTTTGATGATGGAGAGTGTCTTAAGACCCAAGAAGTCCATCTTTATCAGTCCGGTATCTTCGATGATGCTACCCTCATATTGGGTGGTGATCACCTTATTGTCGTCGGCATCGGTAGCCATCGACACGGGTACCCAGTCAGTGATGTCGTCGCGGCTGATGATCACACCGCAGGCATGCACGCCGGTGTTGCGGATGTTACCCTCCAATTGCTCGGCATATTTCATCGTTTCCCGGATGTTCTCATTCGGATTGCTCTTCTCGGCGGAGAACTCGGGCACATATTTAAGGCAGTTCTTGAAGTTGACTTTTGGGTTTTTGCCATCGACTTCGGGAAGTCGGTCGGGGATAAGACGTGCCAAGCGATTGGACTCGGGGAGGGGAACGTCGAGCACTTTCGCCACATCTTTGATAGCCATCTTCGTAGCCATGGTGCCGAAGGTGATGATGTGTGCCACCTTCTCGGCGCCATATTTCTCGGTGACATATTTCAGCACTTCGTAGCGGCCGTCGTCGTCGAAGTCAACGTCGATATCGGGGAGGGAGATACGGTCGGGGTTAAGGAAACGCTCGAACAGCAGGTCATATTTGATCGGGTCAACTTGGGTGATACCGAGGCAGTATGCCGCTGCCGAACCGGCTGCCGAACCACGTCCCGGACCGACACTCACGCCCAGCTTCTTACGCGCCGTGTTGATGAAGTCTTGCACGATCAGGAAGTAACCCGGGAAACCCATGGTCTTCATGATGTGAAGCTCGAATTTCAATCGCTCCATCACATCTTCCGGCACCGGGTCGCCATAGCGTTCTTTCGCACCTTCGTAGGTCAATTTGTTGAGGTAGTCGGCCTCAAATTTGATGCGATATAGTTTGTCGTACCCACCGAGGCGGTCGATCTTCTTTTGTGCCTCTTCGGGACTCAACACCACGTTGCCATTCTCATCTTGGGTGAACTCATCGAAGAGCTCTTTCTCTGTGATGCGTGCACGATATTCCTCTTCGGTGCCAAATTCTTTGGGAATGTCGAAGAAGGGCATGATCGGAGCATGGTTGATGGAGTAGAACTCCACCTTGTCCAAGATCTCTTGAGTAGTGGTCAGCGCCTCGGGGATGTCTTTGAAGATATCATACATCTGCTCGGGCGATTTGAGCCATTCCTGCTTGGTGTAGTGGAGGCGCGGCTCGTTGAATTTCTTCTGCAACGATACGCAGATAAGTCGGTCGTGGGCTTCGGCATCCTCTTCGTTGGTGAAGTGAACGTCGTTGGTGGCTACAACTTTGATGTTATATTTCTTGGCATATTCGATCAGGTATTTGTTTACCTCGGTCTGACGCACGAAGACTTCGCGGTTTCCATCCACCTTGTCAGTTTCGTGACGTTGAAGTTCGAGGTAGTAGTCATCGCCAAACACCTCCTTGTACCATCGGATTCTCTCTTCGGCTTTTTCGAATTCCTCATTCATGATGAATTGAGGTATTTCGCCACCGAGGCATGCCGAGCAGACGATCAGTCCTTCATGGTGGCGTGCCAGGTCTTCGCGGTCGGTACGCGGCTTGTAGTAGAAGCCTTCGGTCCAGGCGCGGCTCACAAGTTTTACGAGGTTGTGGTAGCCTTTATTGTTCTTGGCGAGCACGATGAGGTGATAGCCGTTGTCGCTCTTGTCTTTCTTGTCAAGCATGCTTTCGCGTGCCACATACATCTCACACCCCAAGATGGGTTTGAATTTCTCTTCGTCGCTCTTGCCGGAGTTTTTCTTCTCGACATAGTTGAAAAATTCCTTGATGCCGAACATGTTACCATGGTCGGTAAGGGCAATGCCCTTCATACCCATCTCGATGGAGCGATCCACAAGTTCCGGGATCGATGCTTTGCCATCGAGCAGGCTATATTGTGAGTGCACATGCAGGTGAGTGAATGCCGGTGTATCCATATCTCTGATTTTTTTACAAAGATAATAATTTTTGCGTTCTTATCCCTTATCTTTCCACCACCTAATCCTCAAAACTTATCTACAAGCCGACGGAAAGTATTCTATCACAAGCTTTAGAGCGCGTTCCTTAAATTTTTGGGGTCGTAGAGGTCGTAGCCTTGAGTCGATTT
>JBJEDL010000030.1:0-7801 GCA_051872035.1 Lepagella sp. | reverse complement strand
AAGCATGATGCCTCAGTTTGCCGATATTTGCGGCATTTCCAAGGAGGAACTCACCAACCAGCTCGGGGATTACATCGATGCACTTGCCGAAGCATACAATTGCTCACACGATGAGATGCTTGACCGACTGACATATCGTTATGATGGTTATCACTTCACATGGCCATCACCCGATATTTTCAATCCTTTCAGCCTTATAAACGCGTTTTCAGATAGACGCCTTAAAAGTTATTGGTTTGGTAGTGGCACACCTACTTTCTTGATCGAAATGCTCCGTAAGTTTAACGTTGCTCCATCGCAGATAGGTGCACGGAGTGTCGGTGTCGATGGCTTTGATGCCCCCGCCGAACGGCTCAAGAGTATTACACCCTTGCTCTATCAGAGTGGCTACCTTACTATCAAAGGTGGGGACTTGGATGAAGAGGTATTTTACCTTGACATACCTAATACTGAAATACGTACCGGATTATATGGCAGTCTATTGCCCAACTATGTAGAATCCGGTGTTGGCGAATTACGCCCGATATTGCTTAATATGTCAAAAGCAATGGCCGTCGGTGATATGGATAATGCTCTTAGGATGTTGCAAGAATATCTGAGCAGTGTACCTTATTGCATTGGCACTAATACTGAGGGTCACTATCAGCAGTTGCTCTATATCATCTTCACGCTGATGGGATATTATGTAGAGGTGGAGGTACACACATGCGATGGCAGAGTGGATGCTGTGATCCACTCCAAGGATCGACTTTACCTGATAGAGCTGAAGATCAATCGCTCGGCAGAGGAGGCGATGGATCAGATAGAGTTGAAGCGCTACGATGCACGCTTCAGCCAACTGCAGCTACCCATAACCAAAGTAGCAATAAACTTCAGCACCGAGAGCCACACCCTCACCGACTGGATCATTAGTGAGTAAAGAATTCGCATTAATCTCTATTCGAACTCGGGTTCTTTCCAGATATCAGAACGTAGATCGATAAGTGTTTTATATCTGCGATGCCATCGATGCTCGATGAGGCGGTAGCCGAGGGTCAGGTCGGTGGTGCCGGCGTAGATCTCCTCGAGACGGTCTACTGCCGAGCAGAGTATCTCAGCGTGTTGAGACAATTGGGCATCTTGGCGGATATAACCCTTAGAGCGCGTTCCTTGGTTTTGCTTTTCTTTTCCGGTATTTTGCGCTTTTTTCAGGCTTCGGTTGAAATAATCGGGGGGAATTGGGTGGGATTATGAAATTATTTTATTATCTTTGTTAAATTTATGGGGATTCGTCCGGATGATTGCCATATCCCCCTTCTCGCGGAGGGAGGATGATGTCACAAGGATCGATGCCCGAAATAGAACGCGCTCCTTAAATTCAGACTATATGGAAGTAATTAATTTTGCGAATACTCCGAGCCTTGTAAGCCGCTATATGCTGGAATTGCGCAGCGTTGACATCCAGAATGATCGCCTCCGCTTCCGCACGAACATCGACCGCATCGGCCAGATTATGGCTTACGAGATCTCAAAGCGATTGGAATATAAAGAGACGGAAGTCACCACCCCCTTAGGCAAGTGCCTCTGCCAAGAGCCTGCCGAGCAGATCGTCTTGGCGACAATCTTGCGCGCCGGACTCCCCTTTCACCATGGATTTCTATCCTACTTCGACCATGCGGAGAATGCCTTCGTCAGCGCCTACCGCCGCTACAAGGAGAAGGGTGACACCTTCGACGTGCTGATCGAATATCTCGCCTCCCCCTCAATCGAGGGCAAGACACTCATCCTGGTAGACCCGATGCTCGCCACCGGCAGCTCGATGGACCTGGCATACCGGGCACTCCTCTCCAAGGGAACTCCGGCACATATCCATGTGGCAAGCGTCATCGCCTCGAAGCAGAGCGTCGAATATATCCGTCAGCACCTCCCCGATGACACTACCCTATGGTGTGGCGCCATCGACGATGAGGTCAACTCCCACAGCTACATCGTGCCGGGACTCGGCGACGCCGGCGACCTGGCTTACGGCGAGAAGGAGTAGTGAACAGTTAATAGATATTAGTTAGTAGATATTAGTATCGGACGATATGCAGATCGAGAAGATAGAAATAATCGACTTTAAGAACATTGCGTCGGCGGAGATGGAATTTTCCGCCGGGGTGAACTGTCTGTTGGGTCTCAACGGCATGGGCAAGAGCAACCTCTTGGAGGCTATCCACTTTCTGAGCATGGTCCGCCCGATGAGTTCGATGCCGGAGAGTGCACTGATCCGTCATGGGGCGCAGGCGCTGATGGTCAAGGGGCACTATCTTCTCGACAATGGCAGCAGCCAGAGTGTGAGCTGCGGCATAGTCAAAGGGAAGGGTAAGACCCTGAGACGCAACGACAAGGAATACCAGCGCATCTCGGAGCATATCGGCAAATTCCCGATAGTCAGCATCACCCCTTCCGACTCGGAGATAGTGACCGGCAGCGGCGAAGTGAGGCGCAAACTCATCGACGTGGTGATCTCGCAAGCCGACGGCGCATATCTGAGCCGACTTATCCGCTACAACAAGGCCTTGGAGAGCCGCAACAAGATGCTCCGCGCCGGGGTGTCCGACCATCTGCTCTACGAATCGATCGAGGTGAACATGTCGGAGGCGGCAGCATATATCCATCAGTCACGCGCCGACTGGACCACCGAGATACAACCCGACTTCGAACGCTACTACACCCGCATCTCCGGCGATGCCGAACGAGCCTCACTCACCTACAAGAGTGTGCTCAACGACCATACGATGCAAGAGGTGCTCAACGCCGAGAGGGGTAGAGACCTGGCATTAGGCTATACCTCGTCGGGAATCCATCGCGACGACCTCTACACCCAACTCGACGACTACTCCATGAGGCGACTCGGGAGCCAAGGACAGGTGAAGACCTTCACCATAGCCCTGAAGCTCGCCATCTACGACTATCTGCGACGCAAAGGGGGCGAACGGCCCATCCTTCTGCTCGACGATATATTCGACAAACTCGACTCAAGCCGCGTGGCACGCATCATCGACGAAGTCAGCGGCAGCGAGAACTTCGGTCAAATCTTCATCACCGACACCAACCTGCAGCACCTCGATGAGACCCTCTCCGGCATCCGCTCCGAGAGCCGCCTCTTCGAAGTGACCGACGGCCGGTTCGAAGTGAGAGGAAGAGATAACGGAAACGACTAATCCACCGTCAGCTATGGAGAGACAAGAGGCTGAAAGTCTGGGAGATGTGTTGCGACGCACTCTCGAGCAGCAGGGGATGACCGGGCGTCTCTACGAGGCGCGTGCCATCAGCATCTGGCCTCTCGTGGTGGGGGAACATATCGCGGCGCTTTGCTCGAGACCTTCCGTGTGGCGAGGGGTTATGACAGTTTACGTCAAGAGTGCCCCACTCCGACATGAACTCAACATGAGCCGCTCGACTCTGATCCGCATCCTCAACGAAGAGTTGGGACGCACGGTCATCAATGAAATAAAATTCTTATAACCGACAATAGAACACTCTCACTCCCGAGCGCGTTCTATTAAAAAAACAAAAAACATTCCGCCAAGAAACAAAACATGGATCCAAATACACTACCCGAATTATCCAAGTTCACTCACTCCATAGATCTGCAACTCAGATTTAACGATATCGACATACTCGGACACCTCAACAACACGGTCTACTTCTCCTTCTTCGACACGGGCAAGGCAAGATTTTTCGAACATATCGTCCGGGGCAATATCGACTGGAAGCGAGTTGACGTGGTGATAGCCAACATCGATTGTTGCTACATCTGTCCGATATTTTTCGGTGAGAATATCAGAGTCTACACACGCTGCATGAGCATCTCGAACAAGAGTTTCCGCTTGCAGCAGGTGCTGGTGGAGGAGACGACCGGAGTGATAAAGGCAGCGGCGGAGACAGTGATGGTAAGTTTCGATAGAGAGACTCAGAAATCGGTGGAACTCCCCGACCTATGGCGTCAAGCTTTGGAGCAATCCATGGCATAATTCGATAGTAATCAAAAGAATTAAAAATAATAAGTAAAAGAACAGGTCGAAAAGGCCGAACAACATAATCTGAATAATCGTGGAAAACAGAGAGAAAGTAAAGGAGATGATGCTCGACATCCTCAAGAGAGAATCGGAAGCCGTGATGAGCATACCGGTGAGTGACGCATACGCCGAGGCGATCGACCTGATCGTGGAGCATGTGAATCATCGAGGCGGCAAGTTGATCACCTCGGGGATGGGGAAAGCGGGACAGATAGCGATGAACATCGCGACGACCTTCTGCTCGACGGGCACTCCCGCCACCTTCCTACACCCCTCGGAGGCGCAACATGGCGACTTGGGCATCATGCAGAAGAACGACCTGTTGCTGCTCCTGAGCAATAGCGGCAAGACTCGCGAGATCGTCGAACTTGTGGAATTGGCAAGGACGCTGAACCCGGGAGTGCCAATAATTGTTATAACAGGGAACCCGGAGAGTCTCTTGGGGCGCTCGGGCGACGTTGTGATCTCTACCGGAGGGAGCCCCGAGGTGTGTCCTTTGGGACTGACTCCCACCACCTCCACCACGATGATGACCGTCATCGGCGACGTGCTCGTGGTCGGCGTGATGAAGGCTATCGGCTTCACCAAGGAGGAGTATGCCAAGCGCCATCACGGAGGCTACTTGGGAGAGAAATCGCGCAAATAATAAAATTAAAACATCTAAAACCGCAAAGATATGACACTTAAAGAGTTACCGATCATCCTCAAGAACCTGGCGAGAGGGAGCCGGGAGCATGAGACAGCATGCAGCGTAATAGCACTTCGCGACGAGACCGCTGCACTTTATGAGGCTGAAAAATATGACGATGCACTCAAGAAATCGGTGGAGGCACTCCGCGCTCTGCGCGAGTGGCCCGATTACAGCAACTGCGAATTCCGCGCATTGCTGTTGGGTTTGATGTTCGACATCTCCGAAACTCACTATATGCTCAAGGATTATAAGCAGAGTGAGAAGGAGATTGAGATGATTTTCAAGATGCTTGACCCGCTGCTCAAGATAGATGCCGATCGATTTAACGAATATCATATATTGGCAATGGAGCTCTCGACCCGCATACTTCGCTCACGCAAGAAGACTCTCGACTTGCTCGCCAAGCAGCAGATCAACACCGGCGTGCTCTATGAGAAGGTGAATGCCGGAGTGGCTGCCGCCACCGACAAGCTGGTAGAGTCGATGCGCAAGGGGGCGGAGATGATGGCTCAGACCGGCGATTACCATGGCGCCGTGAAGTTCTATATGGAGGCAATCAAGCTCGCCAAGAAGCGCACCGGGCGTGTGAGCCGACGCGAAGTGAGAATGACCATTGACATGGCGCGTGTCATGATGCACAATCGCAGCGACCTGGCGCGCAGCAAGCGTCTCCTCTCGGCTGTCCTCTCTCATGCCGTAGCTCTCGAGAGCATCGACTTGGAGCAGGAGATCATAAGCCTCATCGAGCAGATTGATGCCAACGAAGCCCACGAACCGATGTGGCGCACTTTCTTGGATAAACTCCAACAATCCGCCAAGCTCATCCGCAAAAAGAAATCGGAAGCAGCCCCCGGGGAGGAATAACCCATCTATCATAAACACAACCACTTAGAACACAGTATGTCAACAATACTCAACACCAACGGTGACAGTCTTGAGATCCCGACGGTCTTGGTAAGAGAACCTCTAAGGGTGGCTATCTTCACAGCCGAGTGGAATCCGAAGATCACTCATGCTCTGCGCGACGGAGCTATCGATGTATTAAAGCGCGCCGGAGTGAATGATTGCGATATCGACCGCTTTGATGTGCCCGGCACTGTCGAATTGGTCAATGCCGCCGCTTTGGCAGTTAATACAGCTCATAATAAAAGATTTAATAACGTGCCGGGAGCATATCATGCTGTAATAGTGATAGGGTGTGTGATCCGCGGCGACACACCCCACTTCGACTATGTCTGCGACATTGTGGCGCAAGGCACAGCCCGACTCAATGCCAAGGGTGAAACGCCGGTGATCTTCGGCGTGCTGACCGTCGACAATGAGCAGCAAGCCCTCGACCGCGCCTGCGGCTGCCTCGGCAACAAAGGGGCCGAAGCCGCCGTAGCCGCCATCAAAATGGCAAACCTACATCAAAAACTCCTATAAGTAAGGTAGATTCTTTACCGACACATAAAGCGACCGCAACAGAATATGATGTTCTGTTGCGGTCGTTTTTTATTCTTTCCGGATTGGGGGCGACATTGATCACGAGTTGGCATTACTGCTGTTTTATTCTATTTCCGGATCGCTTTCCCAGATCTCGCTGCAAAGATTTTCGAAGGCCTGGTATCCACCCTCCGGCATTTCAACCAGGTTATATCCGAGTGTAATCTTTGTCGTACCTTCTACCAGCTCTTCGAGTCTATCCATGGCTGTGCAGAGTGCCACGCTATGCTTCGAGAGTGTCGGATGATTTCGAATATATTCTTTGATATCCTCACGATACTCTATCATATAGGGGATAATATGATTTTTCATTAATTTGCGAGACTCTTCTTCCTCCTTTAGTCGGAAATCCAAATATCTGGGTGAAGGATATTTATCCGTTTCTCTAATTTGAAAATCTACCAGAAAATAGCTTTTGGACCATGACAACAGAGATCTTACCATATTGTAATTATAGTCGGTTCTTGCCTCTCTTGACTTGGATGAAGGAGAGTATGCAAATATACGTTCCACATCGAAATACATCTTCATCGCATTGCCGCCAATATCGACCATCGTTATCATTTCATCATAATCATTATTAAATATATTTTTATATGTATGAGTTCTTCGTTTATCTTCAGCACTCAACACACGAGGGATGCTGTCATAGACGTATATTCCGGAATACAAAGCTCGTGTCAGTCTTTCAAATGAAAGATTCTCTCTTGGGACGTCAGACCCTGAAAAACCATAATCTGCTGCCTTGAAAATGGGTATCGACATAATCAGCTGGAGGAAGTCAGCCGGATTGCCTATCAATGATGCAATAGCGCCTGTCCACGCGGTTGTTTGCCATTCGACATATATCGGGGATTGAAGGCATTTCATCCGATTGCTGTCGAATTTATAATTGATGGTGCCCCATGCTCCCTGTCCTTCCGTATTATATCGTGTAACCAACTGCTCATTGAAACGATTTTTTCTGTAATACATGATCTTCAGCTCGTTATTCTTGCGATGGCCGAAAAGGCCAATCTCATAACCATCTTCGAGCTTCAGACTCCCTTTCAGATCACAATCATTCTCCAATTTTTTTCCACAGTATGTTACAGGGATATCTACGGCTTGGCTTTCAAGTTGAAATTGGGGACGCAGAAAAGTGAAGACATATTTTTTGTCGGAATCTGAAATAATTTTGTAAATTTGTTTATTCCGAACAATTCCCCATCTTATGGTCATCCCGGTGGCAGAATTATTAAAGAACTTGAGATATTCATCATATATAAAAGGGAGAGTGCGATCTTCCGAATACACCCAAGTCTTATCACCATCAGAATATTTCCATTCTTCTGTCCATGTCCAGCAGAAAGGAGTATCTCTTGTATACGTTACCCCTTCTAAATAATTCCATCCATTTTCCGGATTGACAATTTCTTCATCTTGATGACAAGATGTCAATGCCACCAAAGCCACCAAAGCCATTATATAATTTATCCTTTTCATAACACTTCGTATTATCTCTATTCGAACTCGGGTTCATTCCAAATATCAGAACGTAGATCGATAAGTGTTTTATATCTGCGATGCCATTGATGCTCGA
>JBJEDL010000029.1:0-7874 GCA_051872035.1 Lepagella sp. | reverse complement strand
TATCTATAGAATTAACGCGCTCTATGTATCAGAAACTCAATATCAACCTGCATGAGATCTTGCGCGCCAGGATGTCTCCCCGCATGAGGAGGCTGATCCCGGGCGTGCTGATCACCGGCTTGGAGAAGATCATCCACCAAGATGAGCTCAACGATATGCTCGACCGCACCTATCCCTTGGAAGGGTCGGAATTTTCGAAAAAACTATACAAGCTTATGGAGCTGAAGCTCGATGTGGAGGGGATGGAGCATCTCGAGGAGGGGAAGCGCTATGTCTTTGCCTCGAACCATCCCTTGGGAGGTCTGGATGGCATCGGGCTTATCAAGATCCTCGGAGAGCGTTATGGCGATGAGGGAGTCAGATTCTTAGTAAATGATATGCTGATGAATGTGGTGCCACTGCGCAATGTCTTCCTTCCGATCAATAAATATGGATCGCAGGGGAGAGAGGCAGCGAAGAGCATCAACGCCTCGTTCGAGTCAGACCGGCAGATCGTGGTGTTCCCGGCGGGGTTGGTGTCGCGACTCCATCCGGATGGGGAGATTAAAGACCTGACATGGCAGAAATCGTTTGTGCAGAAAGGGGTGACGTCGGGACGAGATTTCGTACCGATGTATTTCGAAGGACTCAACCGGATGCGCTTCTATCGGCTGGCACGATGGCGCAAGCGCTTGGGCATCAAGGTTAATCTGGAGCAGGCAATGCTTCCGGCGGAACTCTGTGCGGCACGCGGCAAGCATTTCCGCGTCATTTTCGGCACCCCGATAGCATGCGACGAGATCTTACGCCGTATGCAGAGCGGGGAAAGTGCCACTGAAATAGCGGCATGGCTCCGAGAGGAAAGTCTTCGATTGAAGCCACAAGAATAAAAAATTGTGGTTGGAGATGTTAAATAGTTTGCGAATTAGCCGATTTCTGACTAAATTTGCACGAGATTTTTGTTTGTTTGAAACGAGACAAGGCGGATCGGAAGCCAAAATGGATCTTTCAGGCATATAAAACGTTGAAACACAAATAATTCAAGACGTGAATACCAAATACATCTTCGTGACCGGAGGAGTCGTATCCTCACTTGGCAAAGGCATTATCTCAAGTTCGTTGGCTCGCTTACTCTTAAGTCGAGGCTACCGAGTAACCATCCAAAAGTTTGACCCCTATATCAATATCGACCCGGGGACACTCAACCCATACGAGCATGGCGAGTGTTATGTCACATCCGACGGCCACGAGGCGGATTTGGACTTGGGTCATTATGAGCGATTTACCAATATCAAGACATCACGCGCCAACAATGTGACCACCGGCCGCATCTATCAGGCAGTAATCGACAAGGAGCGCCGCGGCGACTATCTCGGCAAGACGGTGCAGATCATCCCTCACATCACCGATGAAATCAAGCGCAATGTCAAGCTTCTGGGCAAGACCGGCGATTATGACTTCGTGATTACCGAGATCGGCGGCACCGTGGGCGATATCGAGTCGACACCCTATTTGGAGGCTGTGAGACAGCTGAAATGGGAATTGGGTCGCGATGCCCTCTTCATCCACCTTACCTACGTGCCCTATCTCAAGGCAGCAAAAGAGCTGAAGACCAAGCCGACTCAACACTCGGTGAAGATGCTTCAGAGCGTCGGAATCCAGCCAGATGTGTTGGTGCTCCGCACTGAGAAGGAACTTCCGGCATCGATGCTCCGTAAGGTGGGTCTCTTCTGCAATGTGGCTCCGGAGGCTGTGATCCAAAGCATCGACCAGCCCACTATCTATCAAGTGCCTCTGCGCATGCACGATCAGCATCTCGATGACATAGTAATCAAACTCATGGATGCCGATCCGACTCCCGAACCGAACATGGAACGCTGGAACACGTTCCTCCATAAGTTGGCTAATGCCACTGAGGTGGTGAACATCGGCTTGGTGGGCAAGTATGTAGAGTTGCAAGATGCCTATAAGTCGATCAATGAGAGCCTTATGCAGGCTGCGACATATCTCGATCGCAAGATCAATATCGTCTATATCCACTCCGAGAAGCTGACCGACGGCAATGTGGAGGAGCGTCTCCGGGAGATGGATGGCGTGGTGATTGCCCCCGGCTTTGGCCAGCGTGGCATAGAGGGTAAGTTCGTGGCGCTGAAGTATTGTCGCGAGCATGATGTACCCACTTTCGGCATCTGTCTCGGCATGCAGTGCATGGTGATCGAGTTTGCTCGCAATGTGCTCGGTCTGACCGACGCCAATTCGACTGAGATGGACACCAAGACTCCCCACAATGTCATCGACTTGATGGAGGAGCAGAAGTCGATCTCCAACATGGGAGGCACGATGCGTCTCGGCGCATACGACTGCGTGCTCAGAGAGGGTTCACGTGCCGCCGAAGCATACGGCCGCACCATGATCAGCGAGCGCCATCGCCATCGCTTCGAGTTCAACGACGATTATCGTCAGCAATTCGAGGATGGAGGCATGAAGTGTGTGGGCGAAAATCCTGAGACTCACTTGGTGGAAGTGGTGGAAATCCCGGAGAAACGCTGGTTCATTGGTACGCAGTATCACCCCGAGTATCAGTCGACCGTCTTGGATCCCAACCCGATCTTCTTGTCGTTCATCAAGGCGGCTATAGACTACTCAAAAGAGAAATAACAGTAATTAAAAAAAAGACCATTCAGACAAATGGATAAAAACACCCTTAATGGCCTCTTGCTGATGTTTTTGGTGTTTGCCCTCTTTATGTGGCTGACCCCCAAGCAGGAGAATACACCTGCCCAGGAAGGAGGTAAGGAGACGAAGACCGAAGTGGCAGCAGCCGCCGGCATCGACTCACTGACCGCGACTGAGCAGGAGTGGCTGGTACAAAATATTTCAGCCAACGGCAAAGTGGAGGTGGCAGCCGATAGCAGCCGCATCTACACACTCCGTCAAGGCGATATCGATCTGCAACTTCGAGGCGATTCGGTCACCGGCACAGTGACCGTAGGAGGCCGTAAGTTGGCATGGAGCGATGTGAAGAAGGCTGATCTGAACAAGATGTCGGTGCCTGAACAGCGTCAGGCTGTGGAGATGGTGCGCAATGCCTCGACATCGCTCGGCAAGTATGGCAAGTTCGCCCAGTTCCTGAGCGGCACATCGCAAGTGATCAAACTTGAGAATGACGCACTCTCGATCCAACTCGACAGCAAGTCGGGATCGGTGGTGCGCGCCGAACTGAAGAAGTATGAGTCGGAGTATTCGTCAGACGAGACGAAGAAAACGAAGCATAACGTGGTGGTGTTCGAAGGTAAGGACAATCAGTTCAACTTCATGTTGCCACTCCCCCAACCTATCGAGACCTCCGAGCTCTATTTCACCCCCGAGCAGCTCAACGACAGCACCGTGCTGATGGCGCTGAAGTTGGCACCCGATGTGTATTGGGGCATCGAGTATACTCTCCCTCGCGGCGAGTCGTATGTCGTGAAGATGCGCGTGGTGCAGAAGAATATGGCGCAGGTGGTGCAGTCGAACAATCGCAATCTCGGCTTCACCTGGAATCAGCGTCTGCATCGCCAGGAGAAGGGTCGCATGTTCGAGGAGCGTAACTCCGCCCTCTATTTCAAATATGCCGGCGGCAAGGTGGAGAACCTCAAAGAGGCAAAGGATGATAGCGAAGAGCATAAGACCAAGATCAAGTGGATCGGCTTTAAGAATCAGTTCTTCTCTACTGTGATGGTGGCGGAGAAGCCTTTCAACACTGCGGATTTCGATTCGAAGGTGATGCAGGAGGATGACTATCTTAAGGAGTATGCGACTTCGGCATCAAGCAGCGATTATGACTGGAATGCCGAGAATCCCGCCAATTTCTCCCTCTTCATCGGTCCAAACCTCTATCCTCTGCTCTCCGATCTTGACAATCAGATTGCCACTGACGAAGATCTGAAGTTGACTCGCCTTATCCCGCTGGGATGGAACATCTTCCGCTGGATCAACACCGGCATCGTGATCCCGGTCTTCACCTTCTTGGGTAAGTTTATCAGCAATTATGGCATCATCATCCTCTTGCTGACACTCTTCATCAAGTTGGTACTCTTCCCCTTGACCTATAAGTCTTATCGCAGCCAGGCTGTGATGCGGATACTCGCTCCGGATATCAAGGCTATCAATGAGAAGTATCCCGGCACAGAGAACACACTGACTCGCAATCAGAAGACGATGGCGCTCTATTCGCAAGCTGGAACCAACCCTATGTCAGGATGTTTGCCGATGTTGCTCCAGATGCCGGTGCTCTTCGCTATGTTCTCTTTCTTCCCCTCTTGCATCGAACTTCGCGGTGAGAGCTTCTTGTGGGCTCACGACCTCTCGGCTCCCGATGCCATCATCTCTTGGAATGTCGATATACCTCTGATCACCAAATATTTCGGCAATCACATCTCACTCTTCTGCTTGCTGATGACCGGCACTAACATCATCTACACCTATCTCAACATGCAGAACCAGAGCAACGCGATGCCGGGCATGAAGTGGATGATGTATCTGATGCCGGTGATGTTCATGGTGTTCTTCAATAATTATGCTTCGGGTCTCTCTTATTATTATTTCTTGTCGCTTCTGATCACGATCATTCAGACTTACGCTTTCCGCTTTATTATCAAGGAGGATAAGGTGCGTGCGAAGATGCGAGAGAATGCCAAGAAGCCGAAGAAGAAATCGGGCTTTATGGCGAGACTCGAGGAGATGCAGCGTCAGCAGCAGGCTATGCTCCGCGAGCAGCAGAAGAAGGGCAATCGCCGTTAAGATATGACTTAAAAACTATATCAGCCGGGCTCTCTATGTCCGGCTGATGTAGCAGACTATAAAACCATCTATATGTGAAACAATTACGAGCCATACGGATCATACTTGCCGCCATCTGTCTGGCGGCGACGGCGGTCTGTTTGATTTTCAGTCCGCGGGCGTATCC
Organism: Lepagella sp.; assembly: GCA_051872035.1. Taxonomy (GTDB): domain Bacteria; phylum Bacteroidota; class Bacteroidia; order Bacteroidales; family Muribaculaceae; genus Lepagella. The sequence goes on along the minus strand of JBJEDL010000029.1, from coordinate 2,947 downwards.
TGTGGTCGAATCGGTGGCTCGTATACAGATACTCCTCTCGGCGGGGGCTGCTACTTTGGGAGTCACCGGTGTCTGGCTGGTGATTACCTTGATCTTCGGCAGGGTGTATTGCTCGACGGTATGCCCGATTGGCGTTCTTTCGGATGTGTTCTGCCGGATGAGAAGATGGATCAGGCCTCTGAATAAGCCTTTCCGCTATCGGCATAAGTCGAATTGGGGAATTAGGATTTTGGTGGTCTATCTTCTTAGCATAGTGATAGGCATTTCGGCGGTGACTCTGATCATCGAGCCATGGAATATGGCTGCAAATGTTGCCTCGTTGGCTCGACAGGATGTAATCGAGCCGACTTGGGGCGAGATCATGAGTCGCGGGGTGATCGTGGGCATGGTGTGTGGCGCATTGTCGCTGCTGATGCTGATAGTCTCTTCGCTGAAGCATGGCAGAGAGTTTTGTTCTCGATATTGCCCGATAGGTGCCGGACTCGGCTATGTTCAGGAGTTTTCGGTGATGCATATCGAGATTGATCCTGATCGATGCACCTCTTGCGGGCATTGTGAGGATATATGCCGATCGCAGTGTGTCAAGGTGGTGAGCCGCTATATCGATGAGTCTCGCTGTGTGAGATGTTTCGACTGTGTAGCAGAGTGCCCGACCGGCGCTATAAGATATCAGATTAATCGCAATCGTCGTCCTGCCACTCCATTGATGCGACAGGTGAAGAAAACTCAAAATACATGAAACAATACCTTGATTTGCTCCGTCATATCCTGGATCACGGGATGGAGAAACATGATCGCACCGGCACCGGCACGATCTCAACTTTCGGCTATCAGATGCGTTTTGACCTGGAGGAGGGTTTCCCTTTGGTCACCACCAAGAAGGTGCATCTGAAGAGTATCATTTATGAGTTGCTATGGTTCTTGCAGGGAGACACGAATGTGCATTATCTCCAAGAGCATGGTGTAAGGATCTGGAATGAGTGGGCAGATCCGGATGGCGAGTTGGGTCATATCTATGGTTATCAGTGGCGTTCATGGCCCGATTACGATGGTGGCAACATCGATCAGATCTCGCAGGCGGTGGAGGCTATCAAGCATAATCCCGATTCGCGACGCATCATCGTGAGTGCCTGGAATGTAGCGGATCTTGACCGTATGAATCTACCCCCGTGTCATGCCTTCTTCCAATTCTATGTCTCACCCGATGGCAGGCTTTCGTGTCAGCTCTATCAGCGGAGTGCCGATTGCTTCTTGGGGGTACCCTTCAACATCGCCAGCTATGCATTATTGACGATGATGATGGCACAAGTCTGTGGTTTGCGACCCGGTGAGTTCATCCACACGCTTGGAGATGCCCACATCTATTTGAATCACCTTGACCAGGTCCATTTGCAATTAGAGCGCGAGCCACGCCCCCTGCCGCGGATGGTGATCAATCCGGAAGTAACCTCCATCTTCGACTTCCGCTACGAAGACTTCCAAATAGAGGACTACAACCCCCACCCCACCATCAAAGCCCCCATCAGCGTCTAAGTTATGGATATTGAAGAGATACGGGAGGTGGGATTGGGACTTCCTTTTGCTACGGAGCGGTGTCCTTTCGGGCCTGATACTTTGGCATTGGAGATCGGCGGCAAGATGTTTTGCCTGATCGATCTTTCGGGCGAGTGGCAATTTTATAACCTCAAGGTAGACCCGGAATACTCTATCGAATTGCAAGATCGATACCCCGAAGTGCGACCCGGCTATCACATGAACAAGCGCCATTGGATCTCAATCGACTATCATAACAGCATCCCTCTGAAGATAGAGAAAGAGCTGATCCGCCACGCCTATCAGCAGACCGCCAAAGGCCTAACCAAAAAGCTCCGCCACGAATTAGGCTTCGAATAAGCAATTTTACCCTTTATTATAAATTTACCAACCTTTATTTTGTCACGAAACGGGGTTTAGAGTCTTATTTTTCTTCGGTTGTAGAGTTTTTTCGAGTTCTTGGGATATAACTGATTTCCGGGGATATCCGCTTTACATGCTTAAAGTGAGTGATATACCAACTAACCTGTGGCTCCAAGTAGCAATATCGCTTACCATCAGCTTCGGAAATAAAACTTGTCACCAACGAAACCAGCCCCACATATCCCTTACCATAATCAAATGAGAAGCTAAAGGAACCTCGCGACAAGTCATCAGACTTCAATCCGGCAGTAATTACTTCAGTCTCAGGCATAAATAGCAACCCTTTGTATTCACGAACCGGCGAGCCGCCCGGCATAGCGCGTCCCGATGTAGCCGTTACATCTCTCAATCTCTCCGGGATCAGCGACGTCATACTCTCATAGCAAGAAAGATCCTGTCCGAGTCGCTTTTCTTCATCATGACGGTAATAGTTGGTAATCCAATCAAAATAGGATGGTAATACATACCGAGCCACAGGGAGATTGCCACACATCAAGGGCATCTCTTGAAGTGGTATAACAGCAGCAAAGCGAGTCTCACCGGGATGCTTTAACCATAATTTCACCTGTTCAGAAATAATCTTATTATAGTACAAACTATAATAAGCTACATACCCCCAGTGGGTATAGACCAAGAGCAATAAAGGAATCCCTATCAATAAGTTCTTCCAATTATATTTGCGCCAAAAGTCTGGGGAATCTATCGAGATAAGATATATCGTCAACAATGCCGCGGAAAAATACATCCAAAAGCCGGCTCTATAGACGACAGATGTGCGATAAAGCGTTGTAAAAGAAACAACTCCGCTCACCATCAAGAAGACTATCATCCTATCAGAGAAGACTCTACGCCATCCTACTCGGAAAGCCACGATTACAGCTAATGTCAAAGCCATCCAAAACCATATAGAGTCTGATAAAACGACCTTCATGTAAATAGGGATATTCAGTTAATGGCTAATTGATTATTTGCCAGAGTCATAGATATTTTG
>JBJEDL010000028.1:15891-32860 GCA_051872035.1 Lepagella sp. | reverse complement strand
TAATTTTGTTATCATTTTAACTTTTTTATAGAATAATGTTAACAAAATGTTAATTGTGATTTGCGATTCTAAAATTCAAGGGAACGTTGAAGTTACCAAAGTCTCGTATCCTTGGCCGCTTTTGATCACTTGCTTTCAGTCACATACAGGAGTATGCTCCTTACAGCAAGTAATCAAAATCGACTCAAGGCTACGACCCCTACGGCCCCCAAAATTTAAGGAACGCGCTCTTATATCCATATATCAAACGAAATTTTGATTTTTTTGTTTTTTGATCTAAATCAAAAAAATCGTTTTGACTGCGTTTTTTTACAATATAACTTTGCCATATATCGAACACACTTTGTTATCAATGAGTTCAGACTCTCTGACTCCGATAGCATGTTTTGAGACCTTTTAACAACCTTTCTATTATGAATCTATTACGACAATTAAGAAACTCAATTCTGTCAGCCCTCGCTTTTACCGGCTTTTTAATGTGCAGTATCTCACCCCTTTATGCCGTGCCTGCACAACCCGGGTTGATCTCCTACGACAGCGGTGGTAAGACTCTTCAAGTCTACCTTCGCGGCGATGAGCATTCTCATTATTTTGTTTCGCCCGACGGCTTTATGCTCCTTCGGGGCGATGATGGCATTTTTCGATATGCCATCCCCGCGGGAGATAATATTGTGGCTTCCTCCATCGTGGCTTCTCCCATCGGCGAGCGTTCCGTTGATGAGGAGGCCCTACTTGCTTCTTTCCAAAAGCAAGCCCCTTTCGACATCATGAACCGAAAGCTCTCTCTTCGCAAGTCGCTCTCCAAGTCTCCGGCGAGGGTCGCTGACGAGTCCCTGCTTTGTTCTTTCCCCACTACAGGCTCACCACGCTGCCTCGCTATCCTTGTCGAGTTCCAGGATGTCGAGTTTACACTCCCCGATCCGCACTCGCTCTTCGACCGTATGCTCAATGAGGAGGGTTTCTCCGAATATGGTGCTACCGGTTCGATCCATGATTTCTTTAATGCCAGTTCAGGTGGTAATTTTACCCCGCAGTTCGACGTTTATGGACCCGTGAAGCTCCCTTATAATATGAGTTATTATGGATCGAACGATCCAAACACAGGCAATGATGTGCGCCCTTACGAGATGATACCTCATGCCGTCGATCTCCTTAAGGATCAGATAGATTTCAGCATCTACGACACCGACGATGATGGCATCGTCGACAATATCTATATCTTCTATGCCGGTTATGGCGAGGCGGATGGCGGTCCCGCCAATTCCATCTGGCCTCACTCCTGGAATATCCATGATGACCTCGGACTCGAGATTTATATGAATGGCAAGCTATTGAATCATTATGCCACTTCCAATGAACTTTGCGACGGCCGCGGCTCTAACCTTGCCGGCATCGGAGTCTTCTGCCATGAGTTCTCCCATGTCATGGGGCTCCCCGACCTTTATTCCACCATCTATTCCGCCGCTTTTACCCCCGGAAATTGGTCGCTTATGGATCATGGCTCGTATAACAATGAGTCGCACACTCCCCCTTGCCACACCGGATATGAACGCTATCACCTCGGCTGGATCGAACCGAAGGTGCTCGCCGACCCCAAGAATGTCACTATGTATCCGATTTCGCAGATCGGCGCTTACAACGATGTGTATATGATTCCGACTCCCAATCGCTCGGAATATTACATCCTTGAAAATCGCCAGCAATCTGCATGGGATCAGTATATTCCCGGTCATGGATTGCTCGTCTGGCATATCAATTTCGACCCCGAGAAGTGGCTCCTTAATGTGGTAAATATCGATAAACAGTATATAGATATCGTCGAGGCGGACAATGACCTCAGCGAGTATTCTCGCGCCGGTGATGCTTTCCCAGGCACTGCCGAAGTTACCGAATTTACCGACGATTCCACACCCTCCATGCGCACTTGGTCAGGTCAACGCCTGTATTCCCCCATCACTGATATCAAGGATATCGATGGCGTCGTCTCTTTCGCTTTCAAGGGTGGTGAAAATATATTCGATGAGATGGTGGCTCTCGATGCCTCTGATATAAAGGCCGGTGGGTTCACTGCTCATTGGAATCCCATCTCTCGCACCACCGGCTATCTGCTCAGTGTATATTCCAAGGAAACTAATGGTGACGTCTCCGAACGTAAGTATGTCGATGGTTATCTCAAGCGTGAAGTAGACAATACCGATTCGTTTGTGGTCTCCGGACTTGAACCCTCCACCACCTATTATTATACCGTTACTGCCACCAATGGTCGATTCTATTCTCCCGAGTCCAACGAAATTGAGGTGACAACCCTCGATCCGACCCTCGACTATAAGAGGGTAAATCTTCTCCCGGCTTCGGAGATTACAGAGACATCTTTTCGTGCCAACTGGCAGATGCTCGATGATGCCGATTGCTATGAGGTGTCGCTATATTCTCTGGGCCTTGGCGACCCCTTCCTCGTTACGGCTGATTTCACCGATCATGCTCTCCCATCGGGATGGCAAACCGATGCCTCGTTCGATGGCCGGGCTTCTTACGCTGTGGAGGTCCCTTCGCTCCGTATGACCACCGATGGAGCTTCTCTCACCACCGCTTCTTTCGATGCCGGAGTGCGTACACTCTGCTTCTGGTATCGCGCTTCGTCAACTCTTCGCGATGGCAGAATCGAGATCTCAGGCTATTCCGCAGGCGAGTGGAAGGTGTTCCATACTATCTCCGACATCGTCTCTGCTGCCGGCGGTACCACCGTCACTATCTCCGAGATCCCGGCTCTTACCACTCGCATCAAGATCGCTCTCCGCACTGAGGCCGGCGGCTCTCTATCCATCGATGATGTCACCATCGGTTATGGTGGTAATGTCGACTATATCCCCGTGGAGGGTCAGACCGCCATCGATGCCGGTAATAGCGACTCTTTCCTCTTCTCCGACCTTACTCCCGATATGAATTATGGATATTCGGTAGTGGCTCTCAATCAGGAGTTCCGCTCATTGGATTCCGGTATATTGCCTGTCTCCACCTCCCCGGCATCTCTCCAAAATATTGCCGACGATCATCTCCGCATTTCGCTTTCCGGACTCGCTCTGAGCATCTTTTGCGACCATGATACCGACGTGACTCTCAGCGATATCACCGGCTCGGTAGTCGCTTCTCGTTCCGGAAGAATTGTCAATGTCTTGTTGCCTCATCCCGGCGTATATCTCGTCTCCGCTGAGGGCAAGACTTTTAAGATTATCGCAATCTGACAGATCCTATAGTATAATATCAACTAATATTCCCAATTATGAAACATCTATTCTCTACCATGTTGCTATCATTGGCGGCAGTCTTCTCTCTTTGGGGAGCTCCCGACGATGGTGCGCAACGTGTCAGAAGAGTGCCGACTGCCACCGGTGATGGTACCACCATCTATGGCGAGGTGACTCACTCTTATTCGATGGATGTGACCACGGAAGATGGCCTGGCTTGGGGACTATATTCCTTCAATGCTTCTTCGCCCATGACCGTGACACCGCTCAACATCCATAATACCCTTTGCGCCAATGGCGGCGGTACTTACCGCAAGGGCAAGGTCTATTTCACCAGCTATTATGAGGATTTCACCGGTCAACTCGGTTATCTCTATTTCATCGAGATGGATCTCGCCGATTATTCGATCGAGAGGCATGCCCTCGAACCGAATACCTACGATGCTATCGCTGCCGATATGACCTACGACCCCGTAGGCGATAAGATATATGGCGTGTCGTTCGATCCCGATGATGTCAATCTCGCTTCTTATATCCTCGTGGATTATGACCTCTCTACCGGTTATCCTACCGAGATTGCTCCTATCGCTCGTATGTCGGCAATCGCTTCCGATAATATGGGGCAACTCTGGGGCATTCGCTACTCTGATGGTATGCTGGTCAAGATCGATAAGATGACCGCTCAAGTCACTGAAGTCGGCGCCACCGGCATTATACCCATCTATAATGGCTCTGCTTGCTTCGATTTCGAAACCGGCAAACTCTATTGGGCCACCAATGAGCGTGCCACCGAGGAGTCCGGTCTTTATCAGATAGATATCACTTCCGGTCAGGCAAGCCTTATATCGATGTTCCCCGACGGCGAGTCGATATCCACGATGTATATCCCTCGCAATGATGATATCACTTTGCTCAATCCCGTCACCAACATCACTGCCGATTTCTCAGGCAGCAACTTGGAGGGATCGATCTCTTTCACTGCTCCATCTACTGCCAAGGATGGGACACCCCTCTCCGGAGATGTCACTGTAGCCGGTTATCTCGATGGTGTCCTCAATTTCTCAATTCCGATGGCTCCCGGTGCATCCACATCTCGCACTTATACTCTGACTCAGGGCATGCACACCATCGAGTTGGTGGCTACTCACCCCGAGGTTGGCAAGTCGGAACGTGCCTCTCTCGATTTCTATGTCGGCACGGATGGCCCGGAGGCTGTCTCTAATATCGCACTCGAGAAGATCGATGCCAATAAGATCAAGATCTCTTGGGACACTCCCTCAGGTGGTGAACATGGCGGTAATATCAATCCGGCTCTTATCTATTATAAGATAACTCGCCTTCCCGATGGTAAAGTCCTCACTGATGAGGCTACCGGCAATTCATATACCGATAATATCACCAACACTCAGTTGCGCCGATATTCTTACGAGATCACCGGCTATTATAAGAATGTGACCGGTGCCACTGCCATCTCCGACGAACTCGAGATGGGCGAACCGGTGGCTCTCCCTTATTCTCAGGCTTTCGATACGATGGATGACTATGCCACTCTCGTCGTTATAGATAATAATAAGGATGATGAACGTCCCGATGAGGGTCACTGGGGATGGGATTCCTCTGTGAAGTGTGCTGCCTATAAGTATCATACTTTCCTCCCCGGCGATGACTGGCTTATTACCCCCGGTCTTAACCTGACCAAGGGGCAGACCTATCGTCTACGTTTCACCACCAAGGCGGGACGCATCTATCCCGAGACTCTCGAAGTGAAGATCGGCAAGGGTTATAAGTCTGCCGATTTCTCTCAGACTCTGATGCCTCGCACCGACCTCAAGTCGCCCGACCTCCAATTCGAGGAGCATGTCATCACTTTCAATGTCGAGGAGGATGGCCATTATTACATCGGCTTCCATGCCGTCACAGAGAAGGGGCAGTATTATCTCTATCTCGATGATGTCTCGATCGAGGAGGGGGCTTCGATGTCTGCTCCCGGTCTTGTCACCGATCTTCAGGCTCTCCCCGGAGAGACTCCCTCAGAGGTGAAGGTGTCGTTCAAGGCTCCCTCTGTCGATATCTTCGGTAATTCTCTTGCCGACCTCTCCGAAGTGAAGGTTTATCGCGGCGAGTCCCTCGTTAAGACTCTTACCGCTGCTGATGGCCTTGCTGTCGGCGCTTCCCTGTCGTTCAACGACGCTGACGTGCCTGCCGGCGTCAATACTTATCGTGTCGTTGCTGCTAATAGCCATGGCGAGGGTAATCCCGCAGAGGTTCAGGTATATGCAGGCCTCGACCTCCCGGCGGCTGTCGCTGAGGTGACTCACTCTGCCTCCGACAGCAATCACGCTCTGATCTCTTGGACTCCTGTCTCCACAGGTGCCAATGGCGGTAGCGTGGCTTACGAACCCCTCTCTTATCGCATCACCGACAATAACGGCAATTTCATCGCCAATGTCGATGGCACTTCTTACACTGCCGAGGTCAATACCACTGATGGTCAGAAGAGTATCTTCTATGATGTCCGTGCTGTCAATTCCAAGGGTATCGGTGCCGGTGCTCAGTCCGATTTTATCACTTACGGTGAGGCGTATCAAGATAACTTCGCCGAGTCTTTCGCCGGCGGTCAGAATCCTACATGCCCCGGTTGGATCATGCGTGTCATCAATGAGTCTCCCTACGACAATGGTTTCTATGGCCGTTATTTCTCATATAGCCATAAGTCCAACGATAAGGACCGTGGACCATTCCCCACTCCCCAAGACAATGATGGCGGTATGCTCGTGGCTTATACCGATTTCCTCGATGTGCAGGCTCGCATGATCTCTCCCAAGATCAATGTCTCCGGTCTGAACAACCCGGTTCTCTCTTTCTGGTTCTATCATTATTATAACCCCGATACGGAGAATGGATTCTCTACCGATAAGGAGAATATGGACATCGAAGTCCTCGTCGACGGCGAGTATAAGACCCTCACTGCCTCCCCGATCCTCTTGATCAATGGCAATGGCTGGTATCGCTATGACCTCCCCCTCAAGGAGGCTGTCGGAGCCAAGGATTTCCAAGTGGCTTTCCACACCCACAATTATATCAGCTATGATATGCATGTCGATAATATCACAGTGCATGATACTCCCGACCATGACCTTGTGGCACAAAGCTTTACTCTCCCCGAGCAGATCGCAGTCAATTCGACTCGCAATGCTGTCGTAACAGTCTTCAACAATGGCATGGTGCCGGCTGAAGATTTCACTGTCGAGCTCTATCGCGATGGTGAGTTGGTGGCTTCGCAAGAGGGTGGCGAACCCCTGGCTTTCGCTAAGGAACGCACCTTTACCTTCCCCATCACTCCGACCATCGTCGATGCCGGCAAGTCGTTCGAGTATCAAGCTCGCATCTCTTTCGCCGACGATGCCGATCCGAGCAATAATGCCACTGAGACTATCTCTGTCAACGTGCCGACCAACAATCTGCCTCGTGTCACTGACCTCTCCGGCACATACGCCGATGGAGCCCTGACCCTCTCTTGGTCTGATCCTGATATGAATACATCGGGCGTCGTGACCGATGGCTTCGAGTCTTACGAGGCTTTCACCATCACCGATTTCGGCGAGTGGGGCCTTGTCGACAATGATGGCAGCCTTACATACACCATCAGCAATAGCGAAAGCGCCAGCGGCGATTATGAGTATCCCAATGCCGGATATCAAATGGCGTTCCAGATCCTTAATCCCGGACTGGCCGGTATCAAGGGCAACCTCTGGACTCCCTACCTCGGCGACCAAATGGCTGTCTGCTTCGCTGCTGCCGAACGTGACAATGACGACTGGCTCATCTCTCCCGAAGTGAAGGGTGGCTCTTCTGTCTCTTTCATGGCGAAGACTGTGGTCGATGCTTATGGCTTGGATAGATTCTATTTCTGCTATTCTACTGAAGATGAACCCGATATCACTACTTTCCAACGCCTCGGCGATGTTAATGTAGTGCCCGCTTCGGAGTGGACTCGTTTTGAGTTTACCCTCCCGGCTGATGCCAAGCATTTTGCTATTAATTGCGTCTCGAGCAATACTTATGCTCTCCTTGTCGATGAGGTTTCTTACGAGAGTGCCAACGCCGATCTCCTCGAGTTCCGAGGCTATAACGTCTATCTCGATGGTGTCCGCATCAATGATCAAATCGTCGAGGATAATGAGTTCGTAGACCGCAATCCGCAGATCGAGGGTGAACATATCTATAACGTTACCGCAATCTTCGATAAGGGTGAGTCCTGTCTTTCCAATGATTATAGCTTCAACCTCTCGGGTGTCAACACGCTTGCCGCCGATGGCATGGCTGTCAAGGCGGGTCGTAATTGCATCATCGTCACCAATGCCGGAGGCAAGGAAGTGACCATCAGCGCTGTCAATGGCATGGTGATGTTCCGTCAGAATGTAGGCGATTATGCTCGCATCTCTCTCGATCCCGGCATATATATGCTCCGTGCCGGCGATCGTATCGTCAAAATTGTAGTACGCTAACCTGTTGATTTTTATAATAATCGGGCGCCGTCGGAAGTGTCTGCGCGGGCGGCGCCCGATTTCAAATTTTTTTAAACCAGTGATTATGAAACGAATATTACCTTTCGGCATAGCAACCGCAATTACTCTGCCTCTGCTTGCCGCTACGCTCCCTTTCGTCGAGTCGTTCAATTCCGGTATGGGTGAGTTTGTCATCGTCGATGGAAATGGGGATGGAAATACCATCAAGACTACCTCTTATTATGGATATAGTTGGTCGCAAGGCCTATATTATGAGGGTAATACCGATGCTGCCGATGAGTGGCTTATTACCCCTTCGTTCTCGCTGCAAGCCGGTTATATATATGAACTTACTTTCCAGCAGAAGGTGAACAGCTCGGGCACTGTCAATCGTGTCGAGTGGAAGGCGGGTAAGTCTGCCTCTGTCGCCGATATGACAATTGATGTGGCTCCCGCTGCCGAGTATAGCTATAATTATGGCTCTTGGGTCAAGGAGACTGTCAAGGTCTCTGTGCCGGAGGATGGCGATTATTATCTCGGCATGCACATCATCAGTGATGCCTCTCAGGGTGCTTTCTATTTCGACCAGATCGAGATGAGCGAGGGTGTCGCTGCCGGTGCTCCTTTGGCTCCGGAGGTGGCAAGCCCCGTTTTCAGCGTCGTCGATGATGCCATCCAAGCCTCTTTCGCTGTCACTTTCCCGACTCTTAATGCTGCCGGTGAGACCCTGGCTGAGGATACTCCCCTCGAAGTGAGAGTGTCTCGCAGTGACCGAGATATGGTGGAAACCATCTCCGGAACTCCCGGCGCTACCGTCACTTATACCGACACCGAGGCTTCAACTCAGAGTGTTACATATTCTTTCCTCTGCGCTGCCGGCGATCTCCTCTCGCCCGCTACCGAGGTGGCTTCTTCTCCTCGTTTCGGCACACCGAGGGCTGTCGCCAATCTCAATGTAACTCAGACCGACAATCAGTTCCATCTCTCTTGGGATGCTGTCACTGAGGCTACTTCTGCTTCCGATCTCTTTATCCCCTCTTCGGTGACTTATCTCGTGAAGTGTAACGGCGAGACTGTGGTTGACAATACTACGGAGCTCTCCGCCGATTACACCGTGCCGATGCCTGAAGCAGGGCAGGATCAAGTGTCGTTTACCATCGTGGCTATCTCCAATTCGAAGACTTCGGCTGTCACCACAAGCCCCGGTTTCCTCGTGGGCAATCCCTACGTCGGTGAGTTCGTGGAGTCGTTTGCCGATATGGCTTTTAGCAATAATACCTGGGTGGTGGAGAATAATGAGACTTCCAGATGGCGCCCATCTGTCGGCAGCTCTTATCCTGTCACCATCAATCCTCAGGATAATGATGGCGGATGCCTCGAGTTCGGTTGCGCCGCTTCGGAACAACGCACCATCTGGTCTCCCATCCTCTCCCTCTCCGACCTTCATAATGCCAAACTGAAGTTCTGGGTATTCCTCAATCCGAGTGCTTCGTATGAGACTAAGGTGCAACCCGGTTTCCTCGTCGATGGCGTGACTTATATGCTGGGCGATGGGGCGATCAATATGAAGTCGGGCGATACTCAAGGGTGGACTGAGTTTACCTATGATGTGCCTGCCGAGGTCGCTGCCGCTGACAAAGCCCAACTCCTGTTCGTAGGTTTTGGCTCGGGCAATTACAATACTCTCTATCTCGATAATATCTCGATCCGCAGTTATCTGGAACATAACCTTGCTGTCTCTCTTGAAGCTCCTGCCAAGTCTTTGGAGCTGGGTCAGGATGTTATCTTCCCTGTCTCTCTGAAGAATAAGGGTGTCAATGATGAAGCCGATTATACTCTCCGCCTCTTCGCCAATGATGAGGAGGTGGCTGCCGTAGCCGGCGATCAGGTCGGTGCCATCAGCGAGATTTCTGTCGAGGTGCCTTTCAAGGTGCTCCCCAAGTATGCCGGCAGCGATGTTACATTCAAAGTCGTGGCTGATTTGGAGTCTGATCTTGACCTTGCCGACAATGAGGCTGTGGTCTCTATCCCGGTCAATGTCAATGATCTTACTTGCCCCGGATATCTCGAGGCTTCTGTCGATGAGGTGGAGTGCTCTGCATCTCTCTCTTGGGATGCTCCTATGGTGTCTACTGATCCTGTTTATTCTCTTACTACTGAAAGTTTCGAGGAGTGGGAGTCCGGTTCGATGGAGCCGATGGGTGATTGGATCTTCGTCGATAAGGATGGCATCAATGAGTCTGGCATCAATAATGTCAATAAGGGTGTGCCGATGGCTGCTATGATTGCCGAGAATTTTACCCCCTCTTACGGAGCAATCCTTAACTGCCCCGACGGCACCAAGTGTCTCGCCATCTCTGTAAGTAATTCTTATGGTGGCTCGATCGACAATTGGGTAATCTCTCCGATCGTGAAGGGTGGTACGGAGGTCACTTTCAAGGCTCAGAATCTCTCTTCATACGGCAGCGGTGAGTCGTTCGATTTCCTCTATTCAGAGGGTGGCACCGAGACGGAAGATTTCACTCTGCTCAAGACCTATACCGCTCCTCGCACCGGATGGACCGGTTTCTCCGTAACTCTCCCTGAGAATGCCAAGCGTTTCGCCATCAATGTCCATGGCTCGCATTATGATCCTATTGTGTTCGACCTATTCTCCTTCACTGCCATGTCGGAGCCTGCTCTGCTCACCGGCTATAATCTCTATCGCAATGACCTCCTTGTCGCTTCGTTGCCTCTTGAGACTATCTCTTATAAAGATGAGAATCTTGAGAAGAATGTCGAGTATGTCTATGCTGTGACTGCTCTCTATGACAAGGGTGAGTCGCTCTATAGCAATAAGGAGACTGTCTTGATCGAGTTGGAGGATGGTGTCGCTGAAATCCGCCTTGACGATGCCGATGTCGAGTATTTCGACCTCCAAGGCATCCGCATCGATCGCCCCGTCAAGGGTCAAGTAGTGATAGTACGCCAAAACGGCAAGTCTTTCAAAGCTTTAATCAAATAAAGACCTTAATCAAATAAATAAGTAAGTAAACATAATCCCCAATCTGAAAACGAGAGTCCGGAGCAATCCCCTTGCCCCGGACTCTTTTTGTTTTTTAGTTTTTATTTGTTAACTTTGTGAAATGATGCTCTTTTGTCTGTTTAGACGGAGATTATCTTTTGATTTAATTGTGTGATGATATGGAAGATGTGAGGTATCCGGTGGGCGTTCAGACGTTCCGTAATATAATTGAGGAGGGGTATGTCTATGTTGATAAGACTCGGTTCATACCTTTACTCAAGCGCCATGCCTATTGCTTTTTAGGCCGTCCTCGCCGCTTCGGCAAGAGCTTGTTGCTGTCGACTCTTCGGGAGTATTTCGAGGGCAATCGCGACCTGTTCCGTGGCTTGGATATCGATAGACTTGAGCCGGGGGAGTGGTCTCGCCACCCTGTGTTCCATATCGACTTGAACAATGAGATTTATAATGATAAAGGGGCTTTTGTCGCTATCATAAATAAGCATATCGAGCATTGGGAGGATATTTATGGCGATCAAAAGCGTGATCGTTCCATTTCCGAACGCTTCGAGTGGGTGGTCAAGAGAGCTGTCGAAACCACCGGCCAAAAGGCTGTCATTCTTATCGATGAGTATGATAAGCCTCTCTCCGACAATATCCTTAATGATGACTTGTTCCGGATCTATCGCGATGAACTTCGCGGTTTCTATGCTTCGTTAAAGACATTGGATTCTTATATCAAGTTTGCTCTCCTCACCGGCGTTACCAAGTTCGGTAAACTCAACGTGTTCAGCGGTCTCAATAATTTGGCTGATATCTTCCTAAATGATGATTATGCCGATATATGTGGCATCACCGAAGATGAACTTCACCGCTATTTCGATGCCGGTGTTTCTCGCCTTGCCGAGAAGCAAAATGCCGATCGCGATGAGATGTATCGAAAGTTGAAACAGCGTTATGACGGCTATCATTTCAGTGAGTCTTCTCTCGATATTTACAATCCTTTCAGCCTCCTCTTGGCGCTTAGCAATCGCAAGATCAGAGATTATTGGTTCTCTACCGGCAACACCAAGATTCTCGTAGATCTTATCATTCGCAATAATATCCCATTATGGAATCTTGAGGGAGCCGAGTCTACCGAAGAATTGCTGAGCGATCTTACCTATTTCGTCACCAATCCGATCCCTTTGTTCTATCAGACCGGCTACCTCACCATAAAATCATATTCCCCCGACTTCGGACTTTACACCCTTGGCTTTCCCAACGAAGAGGTAGAGAGCGGTTTCCTCAATGACTTTATGCGTGGCTACGGCAATACCTCCCAAGATTCCGGCATTAACGCCCAAAAGATGTCTTTGCTACTCAATGAGGGAGAGGCTAAGAAGTTCGTTGAGATGCTGAAGGCTTTCTTGGCTTCGATGCCCTACGACCTGCACAAGTATCAGAATTATGAGAGCTTCTGGCAGACAGTGATGTATGTCTTGCTGACTATGTTGGGCTATTACACCGAAGCGGAACGACACACCTCCGAGGGATCGATCGATCTGCTCGTCAAGACCCCCGGTTATATCTATGTTATGGAGCTAAAGGTCGCTGACCGTGTCAAGCCGACAGAGGTTGTCGATAATGGTGATGGCATAATAATTGTAGAAGATCAGGATGTGGTCTACGGCACCCCTATTGAAGAGGACGATAGTTGGGATGAATCGGCAGAAGTGCGCAGCCTGCTTGATCTGGCAGTCCGTCAAATTGAGGAACGCTGCTATGCCGATGCTTTTGGCACCGATGGCCGCAAGGTAATCAAAATTGCAGCCGTATTCTCTGCCAAACGCCACAACCTCGCCAAAGCTCTAATCTTCTAAACTAATATCTAATAACTAATAACTAATCACTGATAAAAAAGAACTCCGGCTGGCATCACTGCCCTCCGGAGTCTTTTTAATTTAGAAAAAATGGATTATGAATTATGAAATATGGAATATTATATCACTTCAATAATCAAGTTTCCTTAATTAAATGTACAAATAACTTTAGTTTTATGGCTTTTGTCGTTGATATTGTATTATAATTATGGGCTAATACTGTTTTGGCTGCCTACCGCAGCATTGCTGCCACCTTGCGGAGCGAGTCGATGAAGATGTCGACCTCTTCGCGTGTGTTGTAGACCGCCCAGGAGGCTCGAGCCATCCCCGGCACGCCATATCGATCCATCAATGGCTGTGCACAATGGTGACCCGTGCGCACCGCCACTCCCATACGATCCAAGAGCAATCCCAAGTCGTAGTTGTGGATCTTCTCTATATTAAACGAGGTTACGGCTGATTTATTGCAAGATTCGCCATAAATTTTTAGCCCCTCGATCTCTTTTAATCTCTTTTCGGCATATCGGCAGAGTTCTCCCTCATATTCCGCCATCTTTTCGATCCCTCCGACACTCTCGATGAAGTCGAAGGCCTCGGAGAAGGCTGCTATGTCGATGAAGTCGGGTGTCCCCGCTTCGAATTTGTAGGGAAGGTCGGCGTAGGTCGTCTTCTCAAAGGTGACTTGACTTATCATCTCGCCGCCACCTTGCCAAGGTTCCATCTCTTCGAGCCTCTCCTCTTTGCCATAGAGCACTCCCACACCTGTCGGACCATACATCTTGTGCGAGGAGAAGGCATAGAAATCGCAATCGAGGTCTTGCACATCGATGTGAAGGTGGGGTGCCGCTTGTGCTCCATCCACCAAGACCACAGCCCCATGCCGATGGGCTATCTCGATCATCTCTTTCACCGGATTGATCGTTCCCAACACATTGCTGACATGGCTGATAGCCGCCACGCGAGTATTCTCGTTGAAGAGCGACTCATATTGCTCCAAGTCTATCTCGCCACGCTCGTCGACCTCCGCCACACGGAGCCGCACATCCCTGTGATGTCCTATCAGTTGCCAAGGCACGATATTGGCATGATGCTCCATCCCGGTCACCACAATCTCATCACCGTCAGATAGCCTCAGCCCGTAGGACCCGGCTGCCAGATTGATCGATTCGGTAGTGCCCCGTGTGAAGATAATCTCTCGTTCGCTGCGGGCGTTGATATACTCCTTGACACGCCGACGAGTTGCCTCCTGAAGGTCGGTAGCCTCCTGCGACAGTCGGTGGATGCCGCGATGCACATTCGCCTTGCAGTGACTATATAGCCATCCGATGCGATCCACCACGCGCCGCGGCGTCTGCGAAGTCGCCGTGTTGTCAAGATATATCAGTGGCTTGCCATAGACTTGCTCCTGAAGTATCGGAAATTGCTCTCGTATTGCTGCGATATCGATCATGTCGGTCACTCCCCAGTTTTGAGATTGCATGCCTTGCATCCGCCGCATGCACTGCGGACTCCGGCAAATCTGCGCTCTGTCAGTAAATGTAACTTGTCGCGAAGTGGAGCCCAGTCGATGGCGTCGAGCACATCTGCCATAAAGGCTTGCCTCAGCAGATGGCGTGCCCTCTCCTCTTTGATGCCGCGTGTGCGCATATAGAAGATTTGCATCGGATCCAATTGACCGATTGCACACCCATGCGAGCATTTCACATCGTCGTTATAGATCTCCAACTGCGGTTTGGAGTCGATTCGTGCCCCTTCGCTCCCCACTAAGTTACGGCTCGCCTGATAGGCTTCGGTCTTTACAGCCCCCTCCGCCACATGGATTCGTCCGGTGAAGGCTCCATTGCCTCGGTCGTCGGCTGTCATCTTGAAGAGCTCATTGCTCTTGCAGTGCGACGCGCGGTGGTCGATATGGCTATATGTGCCTAATACTCGATCTCCATCCAGGATCCCCATGCCATAGAGACGCAATTCTGCCTCTCTGCCCATCAGTCGGCAGTAATACTCATTGCGGGTAATGCCATTGGATAGAGTAGTGCCGTTGATATTGACATGCGAACCCTCTTCCTGCTCCACATAGAGGGTGGAGAGGCGGCGAGTGGAGTCGCTCGATTCTTCGATATGGTAGTAGTCGAAATGAGCACCCGTTGCCACATGCACCTCGATTGTCTCAAGATCCATCATCTCGACGCCGGCACGCTGTGTATGATCGCATGCCAAGAGCTTGACCGCCGCCCCCTCTTCCACCACGATCAGTATCCTTCTCACAGCCATCAGCGGATAGACCGAGGAGAGGATGTTGATCAGCTGGATAGGCTGGTCGAGTTGCACTCCGCGACGCACGCGCAGATACAACCCATCTTGCGCCAAAAGCGTGTTGAGTGCCACCAAGGGATTGCTCATATCGGCGATCTTGCCATAATATGCCTTCACTTCTTCCTGTTCGATGCCGGCAAATTCCCGCAGACTACCCACGTCGACGCCGTCGGGAAGGGTGTCTAACGCATCGCGCCGTGCCGCAAACGTGTCGTTGACATTCATCAAAATGGAGGTCGAGATCACCGGCAGATCACATCTCAGCGACATCTCCGGATTCACATTCAGCTCCTTCTTCAGCAAGTTGATGCCATAGTCGGGGGCAAGAAGACCCTCGACATCCACATTCTTATAATTCTCATCGCCGCGCCGGGGCAGTCGCCCACCCTCCAATCGGCTATATGCCTCCTGACGAAGAGCGTTGAGCACTTCGGCGCCATTCTCATCGATCACCTGCCGATGCGCCCGATATAGCTCAAGATATTGATCTAATGCACCCATGTCGCTTAGTCCTTGTTTTCTTCTTTGATCCAATCATATCCACGCTCTTCCAACTCGAGTGCCAACTCCGGGCCCCCGGTCATCACGATTCTTCCCTTGTAGAGGATGTGCACAAAGTCGGGCTTGATATAGTCCAAGAGGCGCTGATAGTGGGTGATCACGATGGTGGCATTCTCCGGTGTCTTCAGTTTGGTGACTCCGGTCGCCACGATGCGAAGTGCATCGATGTCAAGTCCTGAGTCGGTCTCGTCGAGTATAGATAGTTTCGGTTCCAACACAGCCATTTGGAAGATCTCGTTGCGCTTCTTCTCACCCCCGGAGAAACCTTCATTCACCGAGCGTGACGCCAATTTATTGTCCAAGTCGACCACGGCACGCTTCTCGCGCATTAACTTCAAAAATTCCGCCGCACCGATCGCAGGCTCGCCGAAGTATTCACGCTTGGCATTCACCGCCGCACGCATGAAGTTAACCATCGACACGCCCGGGATCTCCACCGGATATTGGAACCCTAAGAAGACTCCCTCGTGACTGCGTGCTTCCGGCTCCATCGCCAAGAGGTCTTTGCCATAAAATTCTACCTTGCCCGAGGTGACATGATATGACGGATTGCCCGCCAATACCATCGACAGTGTCGATTTACCCGATCCGTTGGGCCCCATGATGGCGTGCACCTCTCCCGGCTTTACCTCTAAGTTGATCCCTCGCAATATCTCGCGACCGTTGATCTCAGCATGCAGATCTGTGACTTTTAACATATCTCGTGTTTCGTTTTTTTCAATGGTTTTATGTTGTATATATTATCAACACGTCATCAACATGTTTTTATTATATCTTTTACCCTTTTTTTATCCATCTTACCCATTTTTTAACCCAATTCCCCCATCTATTATCTAATAACTAATAACTAATAACTAATATCTGCTAAGAAATTTTCTTCGCCTCCCGAAGCTGGATCTTGAGCGCCAGTTCTTCGATGTCGCTTCCTCCGGTGAGTGATGGGAAGAGTAGCAGTATCTCTCTCACCACGTTGCCGTCGTCGGCTTGCGCTTGCTTCATCAGCTTCGAGTCGGGGCTCATGCCCACCATCAGGTTGAAGAGCACCGAGAGCATCACCAAGTGCTTGAAGGTGGTGAAGAGTGCACCGCTGAGACTCCCGATGAGCGTCTTCTCCCCCATCCCTATCACCTTGTCGATGAAGGAGATGATGGCGCGAAACACCCCATATACCGTCACGAAGACGATCGATGCCGAGAGGGTCTCGTAGATGAATTGCTCTTCCACGGCTCCCCGTAGCGAATCAAAAGCCCCATAGAGCACCTGCTGGAGCCCCGGGGCCAAGAGCCTTGCGCTGACCAGACCGAAGGCTATCGCCACTATCGACGAGGTCTGACGGCCTAATCCCCGCCTGAAACCCCACACCACCGACAGGGCACCAACCACCAGCACGACCAGCGTATAAATCATAATCCCAACTATCTCTAATCTCTAATCTCTAATCTCTAATCTCTAATCTCTAATCTCTAATCTCTAATCTCT